>JBQCGO010000114.1:0-22844 GCA_051955575.1 Burkholderiaceae bacterium | reverse complement strand
ACCGGGATCACCCGCTGGCCCGCCACCACGCCGGAATCGAGTTCCACGCTGAACTCCTCGAGCGAGGCCTTCTGGCGCAGCGCGAATTCATGCACCTGGTGCGCGGCGAATTCGATGTCGCGCTTGACCGTCTCCGGGACGTCGCGGGTGCGACGCTCGATCTCGTCGGCCGACACGATGATGTCGCCGTCCCATTTGTCGAGCCGGCGCGCGTACTCGAGCACGGCGCTTTCGCCGTTCTTCTCGATTTCCGCCAGCATGTCCGTCACCACTTTCTGCGCGTTCATGGTTTCGGTCTGGGGCGATTTCTCGGCGCGTTTCAGATAGACCAAGGAAGCTTTGCTCACGTTGTTTCTCCGGATGGTTGGCGCGTCCGGGCGGCATGCCGCGTCGCCCGGGCGCTTGGCACGTTCAGTTGGATCGGTTGGCGAATTCCTTCAGCTTCGGATCGGCATCGACCATTTTCAGGAAGCGGTCGGTCAGGTACTCCGTGGGCTTCGGCACCGTCTTGATCGAACCCGAATCCTTCATGAAGTTGGCGATCTGGGTGTACCACTTGTCGACTTCGGAGCTGCCGCCGGAACGCTGCATGACGCGCAGTTGCTCCGCCAGGTCGAAGGTCGGCCGGGTGTCGAATTCCTGTTTCATCGCCGCTTCGGAAATCGAGACGCCGCCCTGGCTGTAAAACGTCTTCATCATCGCGATCGCTTCCGGCTGATGGGCGTTGGCCCACTTCCAGGCGCGCAGGTAGACGGCGAGGAACTTCGCGACTTCCTGCGGATGCTCCTTGGCGTAGTCGGCCCGCACGACCAGCGAGCCGGGGATCGTCGCGCCGCTGTCCTTGCCCGAGCAGAGCACCTTGGCGCCGGCCTTCTCTTCCAGCGTGTAGGTGTTGGGCGCCCACAGGCCGCCCAGTGCGGCATTGCCCGACGACATGGCCGAAATGATTTCCGACTGCCCCATGTTCTTGATCGTCACGTCCGACTTCGACAGGCCGTATTTCTTCAGGCAGCCCTGGACCGCGTAGTCGCCGGTCGAGTTGGAGGTCAGGACGATGGTCTGCCCCTTGATGCTGGCCGGGTTCTTGGCGTAGCCGTCCGCCTTGTCCTTGGTGGCCATCAGCGAATTGGCGGCCGATTCGTCGTTGGTCAGGCCGATGGTCAGGATGCCGAAACGCTGGAAGCCCAGGATCGCCGGTACCGAACCGACGCCGCCGACGTCCCACGACTTCGACACCGACGCCGCCATCTGCGGCACGCCGGCAGGGAAGGTGGTGTAGTTCGCCTTCAGCCCGACTTCCTTCCACCAGTCCTTCTCGGTCGCGATGTAGAACGGCAGCGCCCAGTACAGGGCCGGCTGGTAGCTCACGTTGATTTCCTTGAGCTCCTGCGCCCGGCTTGCCGGCGCCAGCAGCGTCATGCCGGCGATCAGTCCGAGGGCGGGCAGAATCCTGTTTCGCAAAATCGTTGTCATCGACGTCTCCTTTTTTTGATTGAGGTGGTGCAGCACGACGCGAGGGCCGCTTCGATGCCGGCCCCGGCGAACGGATTCAATGGGTGTGGCCGTGCTCTTCCCGCAGCGACTTCCAGATATGCGTGCGCAGATGAACGAAGGACTCCAGGTCCATCACGTCCTCGATCTTCTCGTGGCGCTCCCAGTTTTCGGCCTGGCGCACGGTCTTGATGTCGATGATTTCCTTCACCTTGCCGGGGCGGGTGGTCATGACCACGACCCGGTCGGCCAGGTACACCGATTCCTCCACCGAGTGGGTGATGAACAGGACGGTGCGCGGATTCAGGCGCGCCAGCCGGACCAGTTCTTCCTGCATGACGACCCGGGTCTGCGCGTCCAGCGCGCCGAACGGCTCGTCCATCAGCAGCACCGCGGGATCGAGCGCGTAGACGCGGGCGATCGCGACGCGCTGCTGCATGCCGCCGGACAGTTGATGCGGAAAGGCGTTCTCGTATCCGGTCAGACTCATCAGGCGGAGGTTGCGGTCGATGATTTCGCGGCGCTGCGCGGCCGGCACACCCTTGGCGCACAGGCCGAACTCGATGTTCTGGTAGACGGTCTTCCACGGAAACAGCGCGAACTGCTGGAACACCACGGCGCGCTCGGGACCGGGTTTCGAGACGGTCCGGTCGGCCACGCTGACCCGCCCGTCGCTCGGGAACTCGAGCCCCGCCACCATGCGCAGGCAGGTGGTCTTGCCGCAGCCGGACGGTCCGACGATGGCGACGAACTCGCCGTCGCGGACCTGCAGGCCGATCTTGTCCAGGGTCAGAAAGTCCTTGCCGTCCCGTTTGAACACGCGGCTGACCGCGTCGAATCGAATGTCGCTCATCGTTTCTCCTCAACGTCCCTGCCGGCGGTTGATCCATGTCTCGACGCGACGCAGCAAGACGTCGATCAGCACGCCGACGATGCCGATCGCCACCATGCCGCTCATCACGATCGGCGTGCTGATGCTGCTCTGTCCCTTGACCATCAGGTAGCCGATGCCGCTGGACGCGACGATCAGTTCGGCGCCGATCAGCGACATCCAGCCGAGGCCGGCCGACACGCGCAGCCCCGCGATGATCGAAGGAATCGACGAGGGCAGCAGCACGTCGGTGATCATCCGGAAGTTCGAGATGCCCAGCATCTTCGCGGCCTCGATGTGCCGCGTCTCGACCTGCTTCGCGCCGCGCTAGGCATTCACCAGGCAAGGCGGAAACGCGCCGCTGAAAATGATCAGGATCGGGCCGCCGATGCCGGTGCCGAACCAGAGCGCCGCGAACGGCACCCAGGCGATCGGCGCGACGAAGCGCACCGCTTCGAACAGCGGCGCGATGATGTCGTCCATCCAGGCGAACCAGCCCATCATCAGTCCGAGCGGAATCCCGATCACGGCCGCGAGCGCGAAGCCGAGGCCGAAGCGGACCAGGCTCGACAGCAGATGCTGCTGAAGCGTGTAGCCCGCGAACGGGGTATGCATCAGCTCGATCATCTTGTGGATCACCTGCCATGGCGTGGGCAGGAATTGCGGCGGCGCGAGGCCCGACACCGCGGCGAACTGCCAGATCCCGAAAAACGCGACGAGTCCGAGCAGGTTCAGGAACAGAAGATTCGACGATGACGCAGTGTCCTTGCCGGCGATCATGCTTTTCTCCCCCAGGCTGTCATGCGTTTCTCAAGCATGCCGAGCACCGCGGTCATCGCGCCGCCGCATACCGCGACCGCGATCATGGCGACCAGGATCATGGCCGAGTTGATGTCGAGCGATCCCTGCGTCAGCACGTGGCCCAGTCCCGCCACGGCGCCGATCAGTTCGGCCGCGACCAGCGTGGTCCACGACGCCTGGAGCGACAGCCGCAGGCCGGTGAACATCATTGGCAGGGAAGCGGGAATCAGGACTTCGCGGATGAACGGCCATTTCCGGATCCCGAGCATTTCCGCCGCCTCGAACAGACAGGGGTCGATGGCCCGCACGCCGGTCTGGGTATTGATCATGGCCGGCACGAAGGCGGCGAACCAGATCACCATGACCTTGGCGGCGTCGCCCAGTCCCAGCCAGACGATCGCCAGCGGAATCCACGCCAGCGGCGGAATCGGCCGTATCAGCAGAAAGACCGGATTGATGAGGGCATTGGCGCGTTTCGAGAACCCGGTCCACAGGCCGAGCGGAATCCCGATCGCCACGGCGGCAAGGAAACCCATCAGCACCAGCTTGCAACTGTGCAAGACATGCTCGACAAGCGTGGCGTTGGCGTACCCGTCCGTCGAAATCTGGAGGAATGCGTCCCACGCATCGGCGGGAGAGGGAAACCGGACCGGATCGATCAGGTTGAGCGGACCGGTCGCGAGGTACCAGAAAACCAGCGCCAGGAGAATCGTGACGATCCCGATCAGGCGACGCTTCGACAGCCTCGGAACAGGCGCCGCAGGCGCGTTCCAGGTTGACGTCACCAGCGACTTCTTTGTGCTCGTGCTCATTTGTCTCCTCGGTTTCGAGGTGTTATGCCGTTTTCATGAAAACGTTTTCATAGGTATCGCAAATTCCCAAGACGGTGTCAAGCCCTTTTTTTAAAATTCCAGTAAAATTAGTCACTTAAATTTCGGCAACATCCAGCGCACGAATGAAAACGCGTTTTCATTTCTCCGCCGCCCTCTTTGACATTTCCCGACTTCGATGAACCGCCGCACCAAATTGGCCGACGTTGCCAGACTCGCCGGAGTGTCTTCTTCCACCGTGTCCCGCTCCCTGAATTCGCCCGACCTGCTCAACAAGGACACGCTCAAGCGGATTCAGGAGGCCATCCTGAAGCTCGACTACGTCCCTGACAGCACCGGACGGGCATTGTCGTCGCGGCGGACGCAGACGATCGGTCTGGTGGTGCCGACGATCGACCACGCGATCTTTTCGCGGTTTACCCATGCGATGCAGACGGCGCTGGCCGAGGCCAGATACCAGTTGCTGATCGCCACTCACGAGTACAACCCGATGCTGGAATTGAATGCCGCGCGGGCACTGATCGAGCGCGGCGTGGATGCCCTCGTCCTGGTGGGGCTGTCACGCAGCCAGGCGATGAACGAGTTGCTCAGGCAAAGCGGATTGCCGGTCCTCTCGACCTGGGCGCTGGACCGGAGCGGAAAAATGGCGTCGGTCGGTTTCGACAATCACGCGGCGAGCGCCCTGGCGGCGCGTCACCTTCTCGAGCTGGGGCATCGGGAATTCGGGATCATTTCGGGTTTTCTCGTCCACAACGACCGCGCCCGCGCACGGGTCGACGGCGTGCGGCAGGCTCTCCAGGAAGCCGGGCTGCAGTTGCCCGCGGCCAGCATCATCGAGCAGCCGTTCACCTATGCCGGCGGCCGGAGCGGCTTGCGCGCGCTGGCGGCGCTGTCGCCGCGCCCGACTGCCGTCATCTGCGGGAACGACCTCCTGGCCATCGGCGCCATGATCGAATGCCAGGCTCTCGGACTCGCCGTGCCGAGGGACATCTCTCTGATCGGTTTCGACAACCAGGAACTCGCCTCGCATTTTTCGCCGGGCCTGACCACCATCAACGTGCGTGCCGACGAGCTGGGGCGGCTCTCCGCCGGCACGGTCATGCAGATGCTGGCCGGCCGCGCGATCGATATGCCGATCGAATTGCCGATCGAGCTGGTCGTGCGCGGCAGTACGGGCTTAGCGCCAAGATGACGTCCGGAACGGACCCGAAATGACGCGGGAAGCGGTTTGCCAGAACTTTTGTCGCGAAGAATCGCCAAACCGATTTTCCCGTCCGCGCCGCCATGCCCGAGCCGCCCTTCCACGTCCTCGTCCGTCGTTACTTCCTCTTCGGCTGGCTGTTTCGCGACGTCCGGCGCGGCCATGCGCTCGAACGCGCGGCGGCCTGGCGTCACAACCGCGAACAGGCCCGCTGGCTGACGACCTACTTGCGACGCTGGCTGGTCGTGGCGCTCCTGACCTACGGATTGGGGGCCGTCTGCGAGCTGTATCTGCATGCCCCGCTGCTGTCGGCATTCTTTTTCGTGCCGAGCGCGGTCAGCATCTCGGTCAATACCGTGATCGGTGCGCTGATCGTCGGCCTCAAGGTGCTGTCCGGTCCGTTGTAGCGCCTCGCCTGCGCTGCACGCCGCCTCGATAGCCGACGACTGCATGAACACGCTCGAACTGTGCGAACTGACGATCTACCCGGTGAAGTCCTGCGCCGGCATCCGATTGCGGGAAGCGACGCTGACCCCGGCCGGTTTGACGGCGGGCGGCGTGCGCGACCGGGAATGGATGCTGGTCGATGCCGACGGCCGCTTCCTGACGCAGCGCGAGCATCCGTCGATGGCGACCGTCGCGCCGCAATTGCATGACGGCGGCCTGCGGCTCACTGCGCCGCGCATGCCGGCCTTCACGCTTCCTGCCGGACCTGCGGCTTGCCTGTCGCTGCACCGGGTCCGCGTCTGGGACGACGAGGTCGCGGCATGGGACGCCGGCGACGAGGCCGCAGCCTGGCTCCGCGCGGCCATCGACATTCCCTGCCGCCTGGTGCGCTTCCACCCGGAAGCGCGACGTGCGGCGGACCCCGACTGGACCGGCGGGATCGAGGCGCCGGCCTTGTTTTCGGACGGCTTTCCCTACCTGATGCTGTACCAGGAATCGCTGGCCGAGCTGAACCAGCGGCTGCGCGACATCGGCCGCGGGCCGTTGCCGGCGAGCCGCTTCCGGCCGAACCTGGTGTTCGCCGGCGGTCATGCGTTCGAGGAGGATTTCACGGCGACGATCGATTTCGGCGACGCGGTGCTGCGTCCCGTGAAGCCGTGCCCGCGCTGCCCGATCCCGTCTGTGGATCAGCGCACCGGCACGGTCGGGCCGGACCCGCGCGACGTGCTGCGCAGCGAACGCAGCGATCCGCGCCTGAAGGGCATGATCACCTTCGGCAGCAATTGCGTGCTGATATCGGGGAGCGGTGCGACGCTGACGGTCGGGCGCGCCGCGCGGGCGGATCTCGCGTTCGACTAGGGCGTGCCGGAATTACCCGCGGCGGCCTGCAGCCGCTCGTACTTCGCCTGCAGTTCCTCGCGCGTCTCGCGCCAGGCAGGATTGAACGGGATGCAGGCGACCGGGCACACCTGCTGGCACTGTGGTTCGCTGAAGTGCCCGACGCATTCGGTGCACTTGTGCGGGTCGATCTCGTAGATTTCCGGACCCATCGAGATCGCGCCGTTCGGACATTCCGGTTCGCACACGTCGCAGTTGATGCAGTCGTCGGTGATCAGGAGTGCCATGTCGGAAAAATCGGTCTGGTGATGCCGCTTCGGGAAGCGGCGGCCGCGGTCGGCGCGGAACGCCTCGTTGCCGCATATGGCGGCGGCCGGGCGATTCGCAACCGCGCGGCGACGGATTACGGATTGCCGGCCGGGGTTTCGGCGGGCGCCCGGCCCGCGGCGAGCCGGTCCATCAGCCATTTCTCGACCGACGGAAACACGAATTTCGATACGTCGCCGCCGAGCATCGCGATCTCGCGCACGATAGTGCCGGAGATGAACTGGTACTGGTCGGACGGCGTCAGGAACATGGTCTCGACGTCGGGCAGCAAATAGCGGTTCATGCCGGCCATCTGGAACTCGTACTCGAAGTCCGATACCGCGCGCAACCCGCGCACGATCACCCGGGCGTCGTGGCGGCGCACGAAGTCCTTGAGCAATCCGGAAAAGCCTTCGACCACCACGTTCGGATAGTGGCCGAGCACTTCGTTGGCGATCGAGAGGCGGTCTTCGAGGGAGAAGAACGGCTTCTTGCTCTTGCTGTCGGCGACGCCGACGATCAGCCGGTCGAACAGGCCGGACGCGCGGCGCACCAGGTCTTCATGGCCGCGGGTCAGCGGATCGAACGTTCCCGGATAGACGGCATTGACCATGAAGCCTCCTCGGCGGATGACGCGTCGGGGCGCGCCGAAAAACGCCGATTATGCCTCAATTCAACTCCGGTTTTTTTGCACTGCGTCACGCACGGCAGAACAGTTGAATATCCTTCAACTGTCCCGCTGCAGCAGCTCTGCTCGCTCGCCGGACGCCGGCATTGCGCGGGGGCGCAGCAGGTGGAAATGCACCATCCCGGCACGACCCGCGCGCACGATGTCCCATTCGTGCAGCCATGCCGGCGCGTCGCCGCCGGCGAGCGGCATTTCCGATTCGACGTAGAGCAGCCCACCGTCGCGCAGGATCGCCCGGCAAGTTGGCAGGATGGTTTCCAGCCAGCCGGCGCCGTACGGCGGATCGGCGAACACCAGATCGAACCGCCGTGCGCCGGCGAGCCGCTGCAGTGCCGTCAGCGCGTCGCCGCGGCGCACCTCGACCTGCGTTGCGCCGAGCCTGGTCTTCACCGCTTCGATCTGCCGCACCGCAGCCGGGTTCTGCTCGACCATCAGCACGTCGGCCGCGCCGCGGCTGGCCGCCTCGAAGCCGAGCGCGCCCGAGCCGGCGAACAGATCCAGGCAGCGCAGCGACGACCAGTCGTCGCCGAGCAGATGGACCAGCCAGTTGAATACGGTTTCGCGCACCCGGTCCGGCGTGGGTCGCAGGCCGGCGCCGTCGACCACCGTCAGCGGCGTGCGCTTCCACTGCCCGCCGACGATGCGGATGCGGTGCGGCGGAGCAGCGGCAGCGGAGCTGCGCGTTCGGGGCGCGCCGGCGGGCCGGCCGCGCGACGCGGATGCGCTCACGGCGTGACCCGGTCGCCGCCGCCGACGATGACCGTGACCAGGTCCTTCTCGGACACGCGGCGCGCGAACGCGTCGCGGATCTGCGGGAGCGTCACCGCGGCAATGCGGTCGGTCCAGGTGTCGAGATAGTCGAGCGGCATGTCGTAGTAGCCGATCATCGCCACGTTGTCGAGGATCTTGCGATTGTTGTCGAGGCGCAGCGCGAAGCCGCCGATCAGGTTGTCCTTGGCGGCCTGGATTTCCGCCTCGGTCGGGCCGTTGCGCAGGAAATCGTCGAGCGTGTCGCGCACCACCTTCAGCGCCGCACCGGTCTGCTCACGGCGCGTCTGCAGGCCGATCTGGAACGGCCCCTTCTGCGCCAGCGGGCTGAAGTAGCTGTAGACGCTGTAGGACAGGCCGCGCTTCTCGCGCACCTGCTGCGTCAGCCGCGACACGAAGCCGCCGCCGCCGAGCACGTAGTTGCCCACCGTCAGCGGAAAGAAATCCGGGTCGCCGCGCTCCAGCGCCGGCTCGCCCAGCAGGATGTGCGCCTGGCTGGCCGGATGCGCAATGCGGTCGACCGTCGGCTTGACCGGCGGCACCGCGGGCAGCGCCGGCAGCGGCGCGCCCTGCGGCAGGCGCGCCGTCAATTGCTTCGCGATCGCGTCGGCCTGCGCGCGGCTGACGTCGCCGACGATCGAGACCACCGCCCGGTTGGCGACGTAATGGGTGCGGTGGAACAGCACGATGTCGTCGCGGCCGATCGCGTCGATCGACGCCACCGTCGGCTCCTGTCCGTAAGGATGAGTGCCGTAGGTCAGGCGCCAGAACGCCCGCTCGGCGAGCGCTTCCGGCCGCGTCAGTTCCTCGCGCAGCGCGGCGGTGATGCGCCCCTTGTCGCGGGCGAGCAGGTCGGCCGGAAAGGCCGGCGCGGCGATCAGCCGCGCCAGCAGCAGCACCGCGGCGTCGCGCTCGCGCGCGCTGGACAGGGTGCGCAGTCCGACACTGGCGCGGTCGTTGCCGGTGCCGCCGCTGCGCTGCGCGCCGGTGTCGGCGAATGCGTCCGACAGTTGCGCCTCGGTCAGGGCCGGCGCGCCGGTTGCCACCGATGCCGCGGAGCCTTGCCCGTCAGCCGCGACGCTATCCTCGCGTACGCCGCGCCCGAGCATCGCGTTGGTCAGCGACGCGAGGCCGGCCTTGCCGTCCGGGTCGCGCCGGTCGCCGGCGTCGAAGTCGACGTTGAGGTCGAGGATGGGCACCGCGTGGCTCTCGACGAACAGGACCTTGGCGCCGTCGGGCAGCATCCACGACTGGATGTTCAGCGTGGCGCGCGCCTGCAGGCAGACGAAGGCGAGCAGGACGGGAAGCAGCGGGATCAGGGCGGACGGCGAAAGCGGGGGGCGTGGAATTTTCATGGCGGGCTATAAGCGAATCGGGAAGCCGGGGAACGGAACGGCTCAGTTCAATTCAGTTCAATTCCGTTCAGTTCAGCGCAGCACCGGCGACGGCGGCGGACCTTTCTTTTCGGCACCGGTCAGCGGCAGCGGCACCAGGGTCGCGATGGTCAGCGTGTCGTCGCCGAAGTAGCGCTGCGCGACCGACTGCACCTGGGCCGGCGTCACCGCGCGCAGCTTCTCGATGATCCGGTCGATCTGCGTGTAGGAAATGCCGGACATCTCCAGCGTGCCGATCTCCATCGCCTGCCCGAACACCGAATCGCGCTTGTAGATCTGCGAGGCCACCAGCTGCGTCTTGACGCGTTCCAGTTCCTGCGTCGCGACGCCCTCCTTCGCGATCCGCTCGACCTCGCCACGCAGCCGCTTCTCCAGCTGCTCGGTGGTGGTGCCCTCCACCGGCGAGCCTTCGAGGATGAACAGCGACGGCCCGCGCGCGATGTCCGAGTAGCCGGCACCGACCGAGTTGGCGACGCGCTCGGTACGCACCAGCCGCGCGTTCAGCCGGGCGTTGTCGTAGCCGTCGAGCACCGCCGCCAGCACATCGAGCGCATAGGCGTCCTGGTCCTTCTCGACGTCGCGCAGCGTCGGCGCCTTGAACGCCATCACCACATACGGGTTTTCCGCCGGCGCCTTCACCGTCACCCGCCGCACGCCGCGCTGCGGCGGCTCTTCCTGCGGCCGCCGCACCGGCAGCGGCTTGGGCGCGATGCCGCCGAAATATTTCTCGGCCAGCTTGTGCACCGCCTCCGGGTCGACGTCGCCGCTGACGATCATCGTCGCGTTGTTCGGCCCGTACCAGTGGTCGTACCAGGACTTCACGTCGGCCACGGTCATGTTTTGCAGGTCGTTCATCCAGCCGACGATCGGATGGTGATACGGATGCGCGAAGAACGCCGTCGCGTTCAGCGCCTCGGCCACCAGCGCCTGCGGCTGGTCGTCGGTGCGCAGCCGGCGCTCTTCCATCACCACCTTGATTTCCTGTGCGAACTCGTCCTTGTCGAACACCAGGTTGGCCATCCGGTCGGCCTCCAGCTTCATCACCGCTTCCAGCCGCGAGCGCTCGATCTGCTGGAAATAAGTGGTGTAGTCGCGGCTGGTGAACGCGTTCTCGCGGCCGCCGAGTTCCGCGACGCGCTTGCTGAATTCGCCCGGCTTCAAGGTCTTGGTGCCCTTGAACATCATGTGCTCGAGCGCGTGGGCGACCCCGGTGACGCCGTTGCTCTCGTCCATCGAACCGACCCGGTACCAGATCATGTGCGCGACCGTCGGCGCCCGGTGGTCCTCGTTGACAATGATCTTCATGCCGTTCTTCAGCATGAACTCCTGGGCCGGCAAGGCGTGCGCGGCGAGGCAGAAGAAAGCCGGCAGCCACGCGAGGAACAGCGGGAAAAGGCGCGATTTCATGGGGCGTCGCTCTGGTAAAATGGACATGATAGTAACTTCTCGTCCACCGCGCTGCGGCGCGCACGCCGGACTCTTCACCGATCCCGATTCCGATGTTTAGTTTCTTCAAACGTAAGCCGAAGGCGGAGCCGGCTGCGCCTGCGCCGGAAGCGCCACCGGCCGAAGCGGTCGCCGTTCCCGAGGCGCCGCCGGTCGACATCCAGCCGTTGCCCGTCGACGAACCGGTTGCGGCAGTCGCCGCCGAAGACGACATTCCGGCTGCGGAAGCTACCGCCGCCATCGATGCCGCCGTCGCGCCGGACGCAGTCGAAGCCGAACCTGAACCTGAGCCCGAAGCCGAACCTGAAGGCGTGATCGTCCCCGCGCCTCCGCCGCCCGAGCAGAAGCGCTCCTGGATGGCGCGGCTGAAGGCCGGCCTGTCGAAAACCTCGTCCAACCTCACCACCCTGTTCGTCGGTGCGAAGATCGACGACGAACTCTACGAGGAACTCGAAGCCGCGCTGCTGACCGCCGACGCCGGCGTCGAAGCCACCCAGTCGCTGCTGCAGGCCTTGAAGCGCAAGGTCAAGGACGAGCGGCTGACCGAGGCGCAGCAGGTCAAGGCAGCGCTGCACGCGCTGCTGGTCGAGTTGCTCGCCCCGCTCGAAAAGTCGCTGGTGCTGGACCGCCATCGCCCGCTGGTGATGATGATCGCCGGCGTCAACGGCGCCGGCAAGACGACCACCATCGGCAAGCTCGCCAAGCACCTGCAGGCGCACGGCCAGTCGGTGCTGCTGGCCGCCGGCGACACCTTCCGCGCCGCCGCCCGCGAGCAACTGGCGATCTGGGGGGCGCGAAACAACGTGACCGTGATCGCGCAGGAATCCGGCGACCCGGCGGCGGTCGCGTTCGACGCGGTGCATTCGGCGCGGGCACGCGGCACGCAGGTGGTGATGGTAGACACCGCCGGCCGCCTGCCGACCCAGTTGCACCTGATGGACGAGCTGAAGAAGATCAAGCGGGTGATCGGCAAGGGCATGGCGTCGGCGCCGCACGAAGTGCTGCTGGTGATCGACGGCAACACCGGGCAGAACGCGCTGGCCCAGGTGAAGGCCTTCGACGACGCGCTCGGCCTGACCGGGCTGGTGGTCACCAAGCTGGACGGCACCGCCAAGGGCGGTGTGCTGGCCGCGATCGCCAAGACGCGGCCGGTGCCGGTCTACTTCATCGGCGTCGGCGAGAAAATCGAAGACCTGCAGCCGTTCGACGCGCGGGAATTCGTCGACGCGCTGCTCGGCTGATGACGACCAACCAGGCGTCGATGACGGAAGAGCGCCCGCTGGTCGAGTTCCGGCAGGTTTCCAAGCGCTACGGCCGCGACGGCTGGGCGCTGCGCGACCTGTCGCTGACGGTCGCCGCCGGCGAACTGGTGTTCCTCGCCGGCCCGTCGGGCGCCGGCAAGTCGACGCTGCTGAAACTGATCGCCGCCGTCGAGCGGCCCACTTCCGGCATGCTGCTGCTCAACGGCGAGGACATCGGGCGCTTGCCGCAAGCTGGCCTGCCCTACCTGCGGCGGCGCATCGGCACCGTGTTCCAGGACCGGCTGTTGCTCGACGACCGCTCGGTGCTGGCCAACGTGATGCTGCCGCTCGAAGTGACCGGCGTCGCGGCCGAAGAAGCCCGGCAGCGCAGCCGCGCCGCGCTTGAACGCGTCGGCCTGCTGGACAAGGCCGATGCCCGGCCGCAATCGCTGTCGGGTGGCCAGCAGCAGCGCGTCGCGGTGGCCCGCGCGATCGTCAACCGGCCGCGGCTGATCCTGGCCGACGAGCCGACCGCCCACCTCGACCGCGACAGCGCGGTGCGCGTGCTCGACGCGCTGCGCTCGTTCCATGCCGCCGGCGTGACCTGCCTGATTTCGACCCACGACGAGCAATTCCTGAATGCCGCCACCCGCGTCGTGTTCCTCGACGAAGGACGGGTGGTCGACACCTGGCGCGGCAAACCGCTGCCCGCGGCGGAGACGGCCTGATGCGCGACTGGCTGCGCCAGCACGGGATTGCGCTCGCGGGGGCGCTGCGCCAGTTGCGCGAAGCGCCGGCCGGCTTCCTGCTGAACGCGGTGGCGATCGCGATCGCATTGATGCCGCCGTTCGCCGGCCTGACCGCGCTCGAAAACCTGCGCCCGCTGTCGACGCGGCTGGCGGTACGGCCGGAAGTCAGCGTTTTCCTGTCGCTCGACGCGCCGCGCGAACGCGCCCGGGCGCTCGCGTCCGACATCCGGCGGATCGCCGCCGACGTCGATCCCGGCGTCAGGCTCACCTTCGTGCCGCGCGAGGATGCGCTGGCCCGGCTCAAGGGCCGCGGTGCGCTGTCGGATGCCGCCGACGCTCTCGAGGACAATCCGCTGCCCGATGCCTACCTGGTGAGCTGGCCGGCGCTGAAAAACCTCGCGGGCGCGACCCGGGTGGAAACCGCGGTCGACCGCTTGTCCAGACTGCCGGACGTCGACACGGTGCAGGCGGACTCGTCCTGGATCCGGCGGCTGGCGGCGCTGACCCGCATCCTCTATCTGGCGTGGGCATTGCTGGCGGCGACGATGGCGGTGGCGGTGCTCGCGGTCGCCTTCAATACGATTCGTCTGCAGGTGCTGACTCAGCGCGAACCGCTGTCGGTGGCGCGGCTGGTGGGCGCGACCGATGCGTTCCTGCGCCGCCCCTTCCTCTATGCCGGGGCCTTCCTCGGCTTATGCGCCGGCGCGCTGGCGCTGCTCGCGGTGGACCTGTCGCTGCCGCTGCTCAACGGTCCAGTCGCCGAGTTCGCCGGGCTGTACGGCTCCACCTTCGGGTTTGCGCCGTTGCCGGCATTGCCGTCGGCCGGATTGCTTGCCGGCAGCAGCCTGCTCGGTCTGGCGGGTGCGATGCTTTCCCTGCGACGCCACCTCGCGCGGCTGAAATAATTTTCAAGAGCGGCCCACGCTTACCGTCAGGAACCGTACGCCATTGCGCTTTTCCACTGCCGACATGACGGGTCCGCCCCCTGCCGCCCGTGCTCCTGCCGATCCACGCACGCGGAGCAGCACGCCTTTTTAGCGCGCAGCCGATTTTTCGCGCATCCCGCAACTTCGTTCTCTCGAACCCCTCTAAATTTTCAACTATCGCTTGCATAAGCACGGATTTTCGTATAGGGCCGCGCTATGGGAAGCTTTGCGAAATGCGATTAGCACTCTCCACATGAGAGTGCTAACATTGGGGTCATTGATATGGAAACGGACACTAAGAGGATTACCGATTTGCCTGCACATCTGGAAAAAACGATGAAATCATCCGGACTCCAACCGGCAGTCATTCCCTTCGACAATCAAGCCCTCGCGCTCGGCTTCACCGGCAGCCTGGGCAACATCGATGCCTACATTTCGGCGGTCAACCGCCTGCCGATGCTCACCCAGGAAGAAGAGGTCGATCTCGGCCGGCGCTTGCGCGATCAGAACGATCTGAGCGCCGCGCAGAAACTGATCCTTTCGCACCTGCGGCTGGTGGTATCGATCGCGCGCGGCTACCTTGGTTACGGCTTGCCTCATGCCGACCTGATCCAGGAAGGCAACATCGGCCTGATGAAGGCGGTCAAGCGCTTCGACCCCGACCAGGGCGTGCGGCTCGTGTCGTACGCGATGCACTGGATCAAGGCCGAGATGCACGAATACATCCTGAAGAACTGGCGGCTGGTCAAGGTGGCGACCACCAAGGCGCAGCGCAAGCTGTTCTTCAACCTGCGCAGCCACAAGACGGGTCTCGACACGATGACGCCCGCGCAGGTGGACGCGCTGGCCAAAACGCTGAACGTCAAGCGAGAGGAAGTGATCGAGATGGAAACGCGTCTGTCCGGCCGCGACATCGCACTGGACGCGCCGACCGATGACGATGACGAGAAGTTCGCGCCGATCGCCTATCTTTCTTCCGAGAACAGCGAACCGACGCGGATGCTGGAATCCAAGCAATTCGACCGGATGCAGTCGGAGGGTCTCGGCGCGGCGCTGGAAAAGCTGGACGACCGCTCGCGGCGCATCGTCGAGGCGCGTTGGCTGGCGAACGACGACGGCTCGGGCGCGACACTGCACGAACTGGCGGACGAATTCGGCGTGTCGGCCGAGCGCATCCGGCAAATCGAAGCAGTTGCATTGAAGAAAATGCGAGGATCGCTCGAAGCCTACGTCTGAAGGATGTGGAAGGCAGCGGCTTCAGCGACGCCGCCGGTTCCCGCAAGGGGCCGGCGGCTTTTTCTTTTGACGCTTGATTTCTCGGCGTTCGACCCGGGCACGCCTGCCTCAAGCGTCCGACGCAAGCGCTTGTCTCAAGAACCCGTTTCAAGCGCCCGTTTCAAGCACCTGACAGCAGCAGCTTGAGATCATGCGCGAGCGCGTCCGGTCCCTGACCCGGACGAACGAACAAGCGTACCCGCCCCTGCGGATCGAACACGAAGCTGCCGGAGGTATGGTCCAGGGTATAGCTGCCCGGCTCCTTGCCCGGCACCTTCTGGTAAAAGATCTTGAATTCCTTGGCGGCCTTTTCCGTCGCCGCCTCGTCTCCGCGCAGTCCCAGGAAGCGCGGATCGAACGCGGGCACGTACTGCGCCAGCAGCGCCTGCGTGTCGCGCTGCGGATCGAGCGTGACGAACAGCACCTGCACCTTGTCGGCCTGGGGCCCGAGCTCTTTCATGACCTGCGCCAGTTCCGCCATCGTGGTCGGACAGGCGTCTGGGCAATGGGTGTAACCGAAGAAAACGACCACCGCCTTGCCGCGGAAGTCGGCCAGCGTGCGCGGCTTGCCGGTGTGGTCGGTCAGCGCCAGTTCGTGCGCGTAGTCGAGACCGGTGATGTCGGTGCTCTGGAACGGCGACTTGAGCGGCGCCAGCATCATGCCGCCGGATTCGGCCGGCTTGTCGTGGCAACCGCCGGCGAGCAGCATCATGCCGGCCGACAGCGCGGCGACCATCAGGCGTTGCAGAGTCATCGGAACGGCAGGTAATGGTCGACCAGCAGCGCCGCGAACAGCAGCGACAGGTAGACGATCGAGTAGGCAAAGGTCTTGCGCGCAACCTGGTCGGTATAGCGGCGGTAGATGCGCCATGCGTAGTGCAGGAACACTGCGCCGAGCAGCGCCGCGCTGGCGAGATAGACCGGTCCGCTCATCGACACCGCGTAAGGGAGCATCGAGGTCGCGACCAGCGCGATCGTGTACAGCCAGACGTAGAGTTGCGTGAATTGCATGCCATGGGTGATCGGCAGCATCGGCAGGCCGGACTTGACGTAGTCGTCGCGCCTGTAGAGCGCCAGGGCCCAGAAGTGCGGCGGCGTCCAGATGAAGATGATCAGCACCAGGAGCCATGCCTGCATCGGCACGTCGTTGGCGACCGCGGCCCAGCCGAGCGCCGGCGGCATCGCGCCGGCCAGACCACCGATGACGATGTTCTGCGGCGTGGCGGGCTTCAGGACGATGGTGTAGACGATCGCGTAGCCGACGAAAGTAGCGAAAGTCAGCCACATCGTCAGCGGATTGACGAAGTTGTACAACACCCACATGCCGAGACCGCCGAGACAGCCGGAAAACAGCAGGGTCTGCGGCACCGTGATCTCGCCCTGGGCCATCGGTCGGCGCGCGGTGCGCGCCATGCGCGAATCGATCTCGCGCTCGACCAGGCAATTCACTGCGAAGGCGGCGCCGGCCAAAAGCCAGATGCCGACGGTGGCAGCGATCAAGGTCTGCCAGCGCGGCAGTTCCGGCGTGGCGAGAAACATGCCTATGACGGCGCAGAACACCGCCAGTTGCGTCACGCGCGGCTTGGTCAGCGCCCAGTACTGGGCGATCCGGTTCGGGTGAAGGGTCAGGGTTGTCATGTGATCGGCATTTCTCCGTGGTCCGCCCGGTGCGCCTGCGACCGGGAAACGGCAGAGGATGTGACAGCGCGACGAACCCGATAGTTTAACACGACAGTCAGGAGCACCAGGATGGCGGCGACGCCGTTGTGCAGGACCGCGATCGCGAGCGGCCAGCGCAGGTAGACGGTGGACGCGCCGATAACGACCTGCAGGATCACCGCGATCAGCAGCCGCCGGCCGGTCTTTCGCAACGACGGCAGGCGCATCGCGGCGACCGCCAGCCAGCCGATATAGACGGCGACGACGACGGCCGCGACCCGATGCGTCCAGTGGATCGCGGTCAGCGCGGAAAACGGCAGGAAGTCACCGGCGCCGGTCTGGCCGAGCTTGCGCCACAACGTGAAACCGTTGGCGAAATCCATCTCCGGCACCAGTGCGCCATGACACAGCGGCAAGTCGCTGCAGGCCAGCGTCGCGTAGTTGGTGCTGACCCAGCCGCCGAGCGCGATCTGCAAGCCGAGCAGCACCAGGCCGACCGCAGCCGGAATCGCCAGCCGGCGCGCGCCGGGCGCTGCCACCGGTGCGGCCGCTTCCAGCCGCAGCGCCTGCCAGCACAGCAGCGCCAGCAGCGTCATGCCCAGCAGCAAATGGGTCGTCACGATCACCGGCTGCAGCTTCATCGTCACGGTCCAGGCGCCGAACGCGCCCTGCAGGCAGACGAAACCGAACAGCGCGGTCGGCAGCCAGGGCGAGAAGCGCGCTTCGCCGGGGTGAGCAAGGTGCCGGCGGGCGGCGATCCGGTTGCGCCAGGCGATGATCATCGCGGCGACGATCAGCACGCCGACCGCCATCGCGACGTAGCGGTGGGTCATTTCGATCCAGGCTTTCAGCACCGTGACTGGGCCGGTCGGCATTGCGGCCTCGGCGGCGCGGATACTGTCGTGCGCCTGCAGCGGATTGGCCTGACCGTAGCAGCCGGGCCAGTCGGGGCAGCCGAGCCCAGAATCGGTGAGGCGCGTGAAGGCGCCGAACATGACCAGATCGAAGGTGAGGAACAGCGTCACCCAGGCCAGCTTGCGGTACTTGTCGCGGTCCGACGAGGTCCAGATGATGGCGGCGGGAAGGAGTGCGACCAGAAGGCCGGTCGCGGCGAGCTGGATCAGCATGGCGTCAACCGATTCCCGATGCGCGCAGCAGCCGCGCGATGTCTTTCTTGACCCGGTTCGGATCGGCATCCTTCGGGAAGCGCATCATGAGGTTGCCGAGCGGATCGATCATGTACAGATGGTCAGAGGGCCGCGTGCCGGCATCGGCCGGCAGCCAGGCGCGCACGGTCGTGGGATCCACGCGAACAAAACGCGTGCCGTCGTACTCGCGCAGTAACAGTGTGTCGATCGGCTGGTCGTCGGTGATCAGCCAGACGCGCTCGATCCGGTCCATTTCGCGTCCCTGAATGAGCCGCAACTGCCGCATTGCAAACAGCTTTTTCTGGCAGGCTGCATCGCAATCGCCGCTCCCCACCTGCAGCAGAATCCATTTGCCGTGGAAATCCTGCAGCGATGCGGGTTTTCCGTCGAGGGTGCGGCCGGTCAGCGCCTCGGGAATCGGATGGGCGCGCGGGTCGATCAGGGCGCCGTAGTTGGTACGGCCTTCCGGTTTGATGACGTAATAAGCCAGGTAGGACGCGATCATGGGCGCTGCGCAGACCGCAAGGACGGCGAACAGTTTCCAGCGCCCGGAACGCTGCCGCGGCATGACGCGGGTGTCAGTCGGATTCACGTTTCCATCCGGTTATCAAGAAGAACAGCAAGGCGGTGGCCGCGAGGCCGTACCACTGGAATGCATAACCGCGGTGCATGTCGATGCCGGCGTCCGGCCTCGGCCAGTCGCGCGACAAGCCGTCCCGCGTGTCGCTGGTCTGTTCGATCACGAACGGATACATCGGCAAGCCGCTCGCTTCGGCAATTTCCTGCACGGTGACGTTCTGCAGTACCGCGCCGGGACGCGGCGCCGGCGCATCGCCGAGCTGCATCAAGCGTCCCGGCGCGCGACGCACGGTTCCGTCCAGGGTCAACGGGCCTTGCGGCGTCGGGATTGCCGGCATCCGGTTGCGGTCGGCCGGATCGCGCGGAAACCAGCCTCTCTCGACCAGTACGTACCTTCCGGTGTCCGCGACCTTGAACGGCATCAGAAGATAGAAACCGGCGACGTTCAAATGGGGACGGTTGTCCAGATACACAGGCCAGCCGGCGACGAAACTGCCTCGCAGACGAACCTTCCGGAATTCCGCTTCCGACGGCGCCGGCAACAGGGCTTCGATTACAACGGGCGGTTTCGACTGGCGCTCGGCCATCGCTGCCGCGATCGCCTGCTTTTCCTGCGCGCGGCGCGCCTGCCAGTTGCCGAGGGAGATGCCCAGCGCCGCTGCCGCAACGGCGGCGACAAATGGAATCCAGCGGAACTTGAAGACGCGAGTCATTACTATGCTATTTTAACCGACTGGTCTTTTTCCAACCGGCGCCCTTCCCCGGACACGGCCCGAACCGATCTCACGATGAAGATTTTTGTCGCCATCGCATTCGTCTGCATTCTCGCAAGTCTCGGCTCCGCGCTGGTCTTCCTGATGCGCGACCGCGGCAAGACCAACCGCACCTTGAAAGCTCTGGCTTTTCGGGTCGGTTTCTCGGTGGCGCTGTTCGTGATCATCCTGGTGGCGTACAGCCTCGGATGGATCGAGCCGACCGGCATACGCTAAGGCGTCGGCCCCGTCTCGACCGTAGGAGGCTTCCCCAAAAAAAAGCCGCACATCGTGCGGCTTTTTTTGTACGGCGTCTTGAATCCCGACCGTTACAGCCAATAGACGATCACGTAAAGCGCGAGCCAGACGACGTCGACGAAGTGCCAGTACCATGCCGCGCCTTCGAAAGCGAAGTGGTGTTCCGGCGTGAAGTCGCCCCGGATCACGCGGAACAGCACGACCGACAGCATGATTGCGCCCATGGTCACGTGGAAGCCGTGGAAGCCGGTCAGCATGAAGAAGGTCGAGCCGTAGATGCCGGACGAGAGCTTGAGATTGAGCTCATGGTAGGCATGCATGTACTCGTAGGCCTGGAAACCCATGAAGGTCGCGCCCAGCAGGATCGTGAGCGCCAGCCAGAGTGCGGTCTTGCTGCGGTGACCGGCACGCAACGCGTGATGGGCGATCGTCAGCGTGACACCGGAGCTCAGCAGCAGCGCAGTGTTGATCGTCGGAATCGGGAACGGCCCCATCGTGCCGAACGGCTCGATCGTGCCGGCGGGGCCGGCATTGCCCCATTGGCCGGAAAAGTCGGGCCAGAGGATCTTGTGGTCCAAATCCGAGAGCCACGGCATGGTGATCGTGCGCGCATAGAACAGGGCGCCGAAGAAGGCGCTGAAGAACATGACTTCCGAAAAGATGAACCAGCTCATGCTCCAGCGGTAGGACACGTCGATCCGGTGGCTGTAGAGGCCGCTTTTCGATTCATGGATCGCATCGCCGAACCAGTTGTACAGCACCACGAGAAGGCAGACGATTCCGAGCAGGTTTGCATAAGGCCCCCACGAGATGCTGTTGACCCATGCGGCCGCGCCGATCATCGTCAAAAGCAGCGACGCGCCGCCGAGCACCGGCCAGCGCGATGGCGCCGGCACGAAATAGTAGGGCGCGCTGGATTGCTGAGAACTCATTTACCTCTCCCGATTACGATATCAATTGTGACTGCTGTGACTGCTGCCCGAACCCGGTGCCGCGCCGGCCTTCAGGCGACGACGAAATGCACCACGACGACAAGCGCCAGTACGAACAGGGCTGCGCCGATGACGCCGGCGATGATGACATGCACCGGATTCAAATGGGCGGCGTCCTTTTCGTACGCGCTCTTCTTGCGAACACCGAAAAAAGACCAGAAAACCGCCGACATCGTTGCGCGAAACGACGCCTTTCTGCTTACCGCCTTCTTCAAATCATCCATCAACCGTCAAGCGGCCTTCGCCGCCGGCTTGCCGTTCTGCACGCCGACTTCGAAGAAAGTATAGGACAGCGTAATCACGGTCACGTCCTTCGGCAATGCGGTATCCACGTAAAACACGACGGGCATTTCACGCGCCTCGTTCGGCCCCAGCGTCTGCTGGCGGAAGCAGAAGCATTCCAGCTTCTTGAAGTGGCTGGCCGCCTGCTGGGGCGCATAACTCGGGATCGCCTGCGCATTCACCGTCCGGGACTGCGTATTGACCACCTCGTACGTCACTTGCGCCATCTGGCCGGGATGCACCTGCATGCTGCTTACCGTCGGACGGAACCGCCAAGGCCCGTGCGAGTTGCCGTCGAATTCGATCGTCACCGTCCGGGTCTTGTCGATCTGGGTATTGCCGGCCGGCTTGACGTCGGCGTCCTGCTGCGTCAGCACGTTGATCCCGGTGATTTCGCAAATCTTCTTGTACACCGGCACCAGCGCATAGCCGAAGCCGAACATCATCACCGTGATGACGAGCAGCTTGCCGAGCATCCGGACATTGTTCCGGTTTGCCGCAGAAGACGATCGGACGCGTTGCATGTCAATCCAGCCAGATCCGCTTCACGAACAAACCGACGAAGAACGCCAGGGCGATGGAAGCGAGGATCAGTCCGGTCCTCAGATTGTTCGGCTTGTTATCTCGCGGCATGTCCAGGACGACGGGCGGCGTGCGCCCGTCGCTTTCCCTCTTACTTGACCATCGGCGGCACTTCGAACGTATGGAACGGCGCCGGACTCGGCACGGTCCATTCGAGGCCTTGAGCGCCATCCCACGGCTTGGCTGCCGCTTCCTTGCCGCCACGGATCGACGGCAGCACGACGGCGAACAGGAAGTACACCTGCGACAGGCCGAAACCGAAGGCGCCGATGGTGGCGACCATGTTGAAGTCGGTGAACTGCGCCGGGTAGTCGGCGTAGCGGCGAGGCATGCCGGCCAGGCCCAGGAAGTGCATCGGGAAGAACGCGATGTTGAACGTGATCAGCGATGCCCAGAAGTGGAACCTGCCGCGGCCTTCGTTGTACATGAAGCCGGTCCACTTCGGTCCCCAGTAATAGAAGCCGGCGAACAGCGCGAACAGCGAGCCGGCGACCAGCACGTAGTGGAAGTGCGCCACCACGTAGTAGGTGTCCTGCAACTGGATGTCGATCGGCGTGACCGCCAGGATCAGGCCGGTGAAGCCGCCCATCGTGAACACGAAGATGAAGCCGATCGCGAACAGCATCGGAGTCTCGAAGCTGAGCGCGCCCTTCCACATCGTCGCCACCCAGTTGAAGATCTTCACGCCGGTCGGGATCGCGATCAGCATCGTCGAATACATGAAGAACAGCTGGGACGTCACCGGCATGCCGGTGGTGAACATGTGGTGCGCCCAGACGATGAACGACAGGATCGCGATCGACGCGGTCGCGTAGACCATCGACGCGTAGCCGAACAGCGGCTTGCGGGAAAACGCCGGCACGATCTCCGAGATGATGCCGAAAGCCGGCAAGATCATGATGTAGACCTCGGGGTGGCCGAAGAACCAGAAGATGTGCTGGAACATCACCGGGTCGCCGCCGCCGGCCGCGTTGAAGAAGGTGGTGCCGAAGTGACGATCGGTCAGCGTCATCGTGATCGCGCCGGCCAGCACCGGCATCACCGCGATCAGCAGATAGGCGGTGATCAGCCAGGTCCAGCAGAACATCGGCATGCGCATCAGCGTCATGCCGGGCGCGCGCATGTTCAGGATGGTCGTGATGATGTTGATCGACCCCATGATCGACGACGCGCCCATGATGTGGACCGCGAAGATCACCATGTCCATGCCGATGCCCATCTGGAACGACAGCGGGGCGTACATCGTCCAGCCGCCGGCGGGCGCGCCGCCCGGCACGAAGAAGGAGCCGACCAGCAGAATCGCCGCCGGCGGCAGCAGCCA
>JBQCGO010000113.1:0-7538 GCA_051955575.1 Burkholderiaceae bacterium | reverse complement strand
CCGCGCGCATCTACCGCAACTATGTCGCGACGCTCAGCTCGTACCAGTCGGTCGATTTCGACGACCTGATCCGGCTGCCGGTCGAGCTGTTCCGCACCAATGAAGCGGTGCGCGACCGCTGGCAGCGCAAGCTGCGCTACCTGCTGGTCGATGAATACCAGGACACCAATACCTGCCAGTACGAACTGGTCAAGCTGCTGGTCACCGGCGTCGGCAAGAAGCCGATGTTTACCGCGGTCGGCGACGACGACCAGGCGATCTATGCATGGCGCGGCGCCACCATCGAAAACCTCAAGCAGTTGCAGGTCGACTTCCCCGACCTGAAAGTGATCAAGCTGGAACAGAACTACCGTTCCAGCACCCGCATCCTGCAGGCGGCCAATGCCGTCATCGGCAACAACCCGAAGCTGTTCGAAAAGCAGCTGTGGTCCGAGCACGGCCTCGGCGATCCGGTCAAGGTGATGGCGATGCAGGACGACGAGCAGGAAGCCGAGCAGGTCGCGATCATGATTTCCGCGCACAAGTTCGAGCGCCGCGCGAAGTTCTCCGATTACGCGGTCCTGTACCGCGGCAACCACCAGGCGCGCGTGATCGAGAAGGCGCTGCGGCGAGAACGGATTCCGTACACGATGTCCGGCGGGCAGAGTTTCTTCGACCGCGCCGAGATCAAGGACATCGTGTCCTACCTGCGGCTGATGGCCAACCAGGACGACGACCCGGCCTTCATCCGCGCGATCACCACGCCCAAGCGCGGCGTCGGCCAGGCCACGCTGGAAGCGCTCGGCGCGTTCGCCGGCCAGTGGCAATGCTCGCTGTTCGAGGCGGTCTACAAGGGCGGCATCGAAGCGACGCTGGCCGACCGGCAGCTGCAGCCGCTGCGCGCGTTCTGCGACTTCATCAACGCGCTGGAAGACCGCGCGACGCGTCCCGGCCCCGCCGGCAGCGGCGAACATGCCGGCGCGGTGCTCGACGACCTGATGAAGGAGATCGAGTACGAAGGCTATCTCTACAACACCTTCGACGACCGGCAGGCGCAGGGCAAGTGGCAGAACGTGCTCGATTTCCTCGGCTGGCTGAAGGAAAAGGGCAACGGCGGGCGCGACGGCGCGGGCGACGAAAAGAACGTGCTCGAACTGACGCAGATGGTCGCGCTGATGACGATGCTCGAAGGCCGCGACGAGGAACCCGACGCGGTGCGGATGTCGACGCTGCACGCGTCGAAGGGGCTGGAGTTCCCGCACGTGTTCCTGGTCGGCGTGGAAGAGGGCATCCTGCCGCACAAGGGCAGCGACGAAGACCGCGACGCGCCCGCCGAACGGATCGTCGCGCGCATCGAGGAAGAGCGCCGGCTGATGTACGTCGGCATCACCCGCGCCCAGCGCACGCTGACCATCACCTGGTGCAAGCGGCGCAAGCGCGCGCGAGAGACGGTGGCTTGCGACGTGTCGCGCTTCATCAAGGAAATGAAGCTCGACGAGGGCGAAGCGGTGCCGGCGGAAGACGAGGTGATCACGCCGCAGGCGCGGCTGGCGAACCTGAAGGCGCTGCTGGCCAAGCCGAAGGCGGCCTGAAGCGCCGATCGGCTTTGCTTCCTTTGCTTCCTTTGCCTCCTTTTCCTCTTGTGCGATCTCGAAGCGGGGTCATGCGACAGCGAGTCGGCCGAGCATGAGCGGCATCCATCGAGCAAAGGCGGGGCGCGCCGCGAGAGATCATGCCTTGCGTGCGTTGACGCCGAAGCGACGCTTGTAATCGCCGGGAGACAGCCCCACTATTTTCTGGAATACCTTGCGGAACGCGCCGGTATCGCCATAGCCGACCATCCATGCGATCTGCTCGATGCTGCGATGGGAAAATTCCAGCGCTTCCCGGGCCTTTTCAATGCGCACGTGCTGGCAATATTCCGTCGGCCGGAGTCCCGTGGCGGCGTGAAAGCGACGCAGGAACGTGCGTTTTTCCAAGTGGGCGCGCCGCGCCATCTTTTCGATCGAGACGTCCTTGGCGCCGCCGGCATGCAGCCAATGCTGCACCGCGAGTACCGCGGCGTCGCCATGCTGCAAATGCGGGGAAAAATGACTGTAGTGGCGTTGCTCCCGTCCCGCCGGATCCACGAGCAGAACACGCGCCGTTTGCAGCATGACGCTGGAACCCAGGAAGCGGTCGACCAGCTTCAGGCCCAGATCCGTCCAGGCCATCAGACCGCCCGCCGTGATGATGTCGCCGTCGTCGATGACGAGCCTGTCGGCATCGACGGTAACGAGCGGGTATCTGGCCGCGAAGGCGGCCGCTTGCCGCCAATGCGTCGTGGCGGTGCGTCCATCGAGCAAGCCTGTCTCGGCCAGCAGAAACGCACCGACGCAAATCGAGCATAAGGTCGCGCCCGCTGCATGCCAGTTCCTGAGCCGTTCCGCCAGCGCCGCCGTCACTGCAGGCGCCAGCGCGTCCTCCAGGCTCGGCGGAATGATCAGGATCGCGGGTGCGCTCGCAAGCTGGGGATGCGTATCGAAGACCGGCGATACCTGCTTCCCGTTTGCCGTGGCTCGCCAATGGCTGACGCGCAGCTCCGGTACCGTGCCGCCGCCAAGCGGCGCCGCCAGCCGGTTTGCGATCAGGAACACGTCCGTCAGTCCGTGCACCGCCGCCAGCTGCGCCCCCGGATAGATCAGGATGCCGATTTCTTGCGCTTGCATCAGCTTGTCACTTTCGGCAGGAAAAACGTCAATTATGCCAATGTTGCCTGCGATCCAATCCTTCTATCCTGCGTTCGTGGACTTCCCCACGCACAGACAGGAGAACCTCATGGGCAAGCGCGCATTGATTGTCGTGGATATACAGAACGATTACTTCCCCGGCGGGAGGTGGCCGCTGCAGGGTATGCAGGCCGCGACCGACAACGCGGCTCGCGTGATCGCGGCGGCGCGAGAGAAAGACGAATTGGTCGTCTACATCAGGCACGAGGCGACTTCCGAACATGCGCCGTTCTTCGTGCCCGGCTCGTACGGCGCGCAGTTGCATCCCGACGTGAAGAATCGCGAAAACGAAACGGTGGTGCTGAAGCATTACATCAATTCGTTTCGCGGGACCGAGCTGAAGCGCATTCTCGATGACGCCGGCATCGATGCGTTGACCGTCATCGGCAGCATGAGTCATCAATGCATCGACAGCATCACGCGGGCCGCCGGCGACTTCGGTTATGAGACAACCGTGATTCATGACGCCTGCGCGTCGCACGATCTCGAATTCAACGGTGTCAAGGTACCGGCTGCCCAAGTCCATGCGGCGTTCATGGCGGCGCTCGAATTCGGTCATGCCGCCGTGCGTTCGACCGACGGCTATCTCGCTGCGTAACGGTGGGTGCTCGGCGGGCGCTCGGCGATCGGCATCGTCCGGGTTAATTGATCGATCCCAGTCCCGCGCAGCGGGGCACGGGAAAGTCGTCAGGATTTCCTCCGCGTTTCGTGCGCTCGGGCGACGCGAGAATAATTGACTCTTCCACCGGGGAAATTCCCGGCGTCGCCATCCTACAATCGCGGCAACCGACCGTCCGGACCACAGGATCACAGGAGGCCCTTGCCGTGCAACCCATCCAGCTTCCCCCGCTCCGTCTTCCCCCACTCCGTCGCCTGCTCGCCCTGCTGGTCGTGAGCGGCATGCTGCAACCCTGGACGCCGGCGCAGGCGGCAGCGCATGCGCCGGTCGATGCCGGACACGCGCCGCCGGTGCTGCTGGCGCAACCGTATTCGGACAAGTACGACCTCGCCGATTACCTCGTCAGCGAAAAGCTCGACGGCGTGCGCGCCGTGTGGGACGGCGAGACGCTGCGCTTTCGCAGCGGCCGGCGGATCCATGCGCCGGACTGGTTCACCGCGCGCCTGCCGCGCCATGCGCTCGACGGCGAGTTATGGATGGGACGGCACCGGTTCGACGTCCTGTCGGCAGCGGTGCGCCGGCAGGAGCCGGTCGACGCGGAATGGCGGCAGATCACCTACCAGCTGTACGAACTGCCCGGCGGTGAAGGCCGCTTCGACGAACGCCTCGCCGCGCTGCGCGCCAGCGTCGCGCAGGCGGGGGCGCCGTGGCTGCAGGTGGTGGCGCAGGAGCGGGTGCCGGACCGGGCCGCACTGCAGCGGAAACTGGACGCCGTCGTGCGCGCCGGAGGCGAAGGCCTGATGCTGCATCGGGCCGACGCCGCCTGGCAGACCGGGCGCTCCGACGTGCTGCTGAAGCTGAAGCCGCAGCGGGACGCCGAGGCGGTGGTGGTCGAACACGAACCGGGGCAGGGGAAATACCGGGGCATGCTCGGCGCGCTGGTCGTGATGACGCCGGATGGCCGGCGCTTCCGGCTCGGCACCGGCTTCAGCGATGAAGAGCGCCGTCATCCGCCGGCCATCGGCAGCACCGTCACCTACCGCTATCGCGACGTCACCTCGACCGGCTTGCCGAAGTTCGCCAGTTTCCTGCGGGTGCGCGGGAGCGAATGAGGAATCGCTCCCGCGCCGCTTGCTTCCGTCAGGCCCGGCTACCGGCCTGCACCGGCTGCCGCTTATGCCCCTTGTGCCCGGACATCGCGGCGATCGTCAGGATCGCCGCCACCAGCGAGCAGCCCGACACCTGGATGATGCCCGCCATGGTCCAGCCGAACGAGCCTTTCAGCTGGCCCAGGATATAGCCGGCGAATGCCGCCGGGATGTACAGGCTGGCCACGAACAGCCCCGAAGCATACGACGCCTTCGCGCGCGTGACCGACTTGATGATGCCGGCCGACAGGTTCGCGTACACCATGCCGCTGATCGCGCCGCCGAACACGAACGAGAACAGGATGTGCAGCGGCATCGACTTGCCCAGCCCGGTGAACAGCAGGCCGCCGGTGATCGCCGAAATCACCAGCGAGACGCACAACAGCTTGCGATAGTCGTACTTGTCGCCCAGCCAGCCGCCGATCAGCGACAGCAGCGCGCCGAAGCCGTAGAAGCTGACCGCGAGGCCGGCCTGCTTTGGCGTGAAGCCCAAGCCTTCGCGCAGGTAGGTCGGATACAGCCCGAGGTAGCCGTAGATCGCCAGGCCGGCGAATGCGGTCGCGATCGCCAGCATGACCGGCGTCCGTTCCCACAGGCTGTCGGCGAGATCGTCGTCGTTGATGCGCGCCGCCGCGGGCTGGTCGGCGGCGCGGACCTCGGTGAACCACGGCCGCACGAAGAGCAGGATCAGCACCAGCGCGACGATGCCGGCCAGGCCGAAGGCCATGAACGGGACCTGCCATTGCGTGGAGCCGAGGATCGCCGCGCCCAGGTTCGGGCCGATGACCGCGCCGATGCCGAACGTGAAGTTCAGCGAGCTGGCCGCCACCGCGCGGTGTTCCAGGAAGTAGGTGGTGCCGATCGCCAGCAGCGCGGTCAGCTGCATCGCCTCGCCGAGGCCGGAGATGAAGCGGTACAGCAGCAGGTCCGGCATGCCGTGCACATGGGCGGTCAGATAGGTCGCCGCGGAAAAGATCAGCAGCCCGAGAATGACCACGCCGCGCCGCGACATGCGGCCGAGCAGGTAAGCGGTCGGAATGCCGGCCACGCCCATGCCGAGCGTGAACACCGTCGACGCCAGCCCGACCTGCGGAAGGCTCAGGTCGAGCGCCTTGCGCACGTCGGTGGCCAGCACCGAGAACAGCTGCCGGTCCATCGCGTTGACGACGTACGACAGCAGCAATATGACGAACCTCCCGAGCGCCGCTTTTTTCTTGTCCATGTCTCCCTCCGTTTTGTGAAAGTCTTCCGTTCTGACCGGCCTTGGCGTCAGCCGCCGGTGCCCGGTCCGTTGCTGCGCTGCGCGTAGGCCGCGCGCAGCGCCTCGCCTTCCAGCCCGGCGGCGATCAGCAGCCGCAGCAGCAGGCAAGCCTTGTTTCCGGTGATGCTGCCGCCGGGGATCGCGCCGCGCGCGAGCAGGTCGGTTTCCGATCCCGGAAAGCCGTAGGTGCGGGTGAAGACCGGGCCCGACGCGACCCGCGTGGCGAGCACCACCGGCATCGTCGCGGTCAGCTCACTCACCATCGGCGCCAGCGCGGCCGGCAGGTGTCCCGCGCCCATCGCCTCGATCACCGCGCCGCGATAGCCGAGCGTCGGCAGCGCCCGCAGCAGCCGGCCGTCGTCGCCGAGCGGAATCCGGACCAGCGCGACCGCCGCGTTGGAGACCTCATTCGGTCGCGGCAGCGGCGCCGGACGCGGCAGCCGCGCGTACAGATGCAGCGCGCCTTCGACGACGCGCCCGAGCGGCGCGAAACCCGGCGACGCGAACGCGGACGGCAGGGCGGTATGCGTCTTTTGCACGTACCGCGCCGCATGGACTTCATCGTTGAGCACCACCAGCGCGCCCAGTCCGGCTGCCGCCGGATTGCCCGCCACCGTGACCGCGGCCAGCAGGTTGGCCGGCCCGTCGGCGCCCGGCGCGGTCGGCCCGCGCATCGCGCCCGTCACCACCACCGGCTGGTCGGCCGTGACCAGCAGGTCGAGCACGAACGCGGTTTCCTCGATCGTGTCGGTGCCCTGCACGACCACCGCGCCGGCGAAGCCTTCCGGCATTTTCGAGTCGATCAGCGCGGCGATCGTGACCAGGTCTTCCAGCGTCAGCGAGGCGCCGGGCTTGGTGGAAAACGAGACGACGTCGAGGTCCGCGATGGAAGCCAGCGCCGGCACGGCCCGGACCAGGTCTTCGCCGGACAGGGTCGGCGCGATGCCGGGACCGGCGCCGGGCGTCATCGTGATCGTGCCGCCGGTGGAAATCAGGAGTACGCGTGGAGTCGTCATGGCACGGATCGAGCGGGTCGCGATGCCGGGGGCGGCGAGCGGCCGGCCGCCAGCGCGACGGTCATTTGCCTTGCTGGGCCTGGTAGAGATCGAGGATTTCCTCGCCGGTGCACAGCATCACGCCCTCGTGCGACAGGATGTGGTCGTACAGCGCTTCGAGGTAGCGGATGCGGTGCGGCACGCCGGTCAGGTACGGGTGGATCGAGATCGCCATCACGTGCGGCGTCGTCGCGCCTTCCTGGTACAGGCGGTCGAACTGGTCGCGGCCGCGGCGCAGGATTTCGTCGGACGGTTGCTGCTGGATCGCCGACATCACCACGTCGTTGATCTCGACGGTGTACGGCACCGACACCATGCTGCCGGCACGCGTCTTGATGGACACCGGCTGGTCGTCGAGCACCCAGTCGGCCACGTATTCGATGCCGGCCTCGGCCAGGATGTCGATCGTCTCGCCGGTTTCCGTCAGGCCCGGGCTTTCCCAGCCGCGCGGCGGCTTGCCGGTGACGCCGCGGATCGCCTCGATGGTGTCATGGATCGCGGCGGCCTGGTCGTCGACCCGGTGCATCGGCTTCTGCACGAAGCCGTGGCCCATGAATTCCCAGCCCGCCTCGTGCGCGGCCGCGCAGGCCTGCGGGTATTCGCGGCAGGCGGAGCCGTTGATGGCCAGCGTCGCGCGCAGGTTGCGACTTTTCAGCGCGTCGAGGAAACGCCAGAAGCCGACCCGCATGCCGTACTCGTGCCAGCACC
>JBQCGO010000112.1:0-4201 GCA_051955575.1 Burkholderiaceae bacterium | reverse complement strand
GCTACGACCCGATCTGGCTCGGCATCATCATCATCCTGCTGGTCGAAACGGCGCTCATCACGCCGCCGGTCGGACTGAACCTGTTCGTCGTGCAGAGCCTGCGCAAGAGCGGCTCGATGAACGCGGTGATCGTCGGCAGCCTGCCGTTCGTCGGCGCGCTGTTCGCGATCATCGCGCTGCTGGCCGCGTTCCCCGGTCTGGCGCTGTGGCTGCCGCGCGTGTTCGGGTAGCCGGATCGTCACTTGAGCGAATCGGCAGTTGAGCCGAGGCCCGAGACCGGGCATTTTCAAATCCATTTTTCACACCTCGTCCTGCCATGCAAATCTCTTTTGAAGTCGACCACGCCGGCGCGCCGCGCCGGCTCGACGTCGACATCCGCAACCTGGTCGTCGCCGGCTGGGCCGGCCGCGACGTCGCCGCCATCGAACACCACATCGAGGAACTGCTCGCCCTCGGCGTGCCGCGCCCGAGCGCCGTACCGCTGTACTACCGGATCGGCGACAACCAGCTGACCCAGTCGACACGGGTGCAGGTGGTCGGCGACACCACCTCGGGCGAGGTCGAGACCTTCGTGTTCGCCGCCGGCGGCGAGCTGTACGTCAGCCTCGCGTCCGACCATACCGACCGCAAGCTCGAAACCCACAGCGTGGCGCTGTCGAAGCAGGTCTGCGCCAAGCCGGTGGGCACGACCGCGTGGCGCCTCGCCGACGTGTCCGACTACTGGGACGAACTGGTGATCCGCTCCCATATCGAGGAAAACGGCGCGACCGTGCTGTACCAGGAGGGCGCGCTGGCATCGCTGCGCACGCCGATGGACCTGATCGCCGGCTATGCAAACGGCGCCGCCGTGCTGCCGAACGGCACCGGGATGACCTGCGGCACCGTTGCCGCGATCGGCGGCATCCGGCCGTCCCGCTCGTTCTCGATGGAGTTGTTCGATCCGCGCCGCAACCGCACGCTGCGGCATCGTTACGATATCGAGGTATTGCCGGAAGTCGCCTGAGCGGCTTGCCGCGTCCCGACCCGATCCAGGAGAACACCGTGCAGACCATCCGCGAACTCGCCGCCGACCTCGCCGCCGGCAGCACCACCAGCGTCGAGCTGGTCGAACGGGCGCTCGCCCGCATCGCCGATCACCGCCGTGATGGCGGCACCGCTTACATCAGCGTCGACGAGACCGCGGCGCGGGCCGCGGCGCGGGCCAGCGATGCGGCCCGCGCGGCGGGATACGTGCCGTCGCCGCTGGCCGGCCTGCCGGTGTCGATCAAGGATCTGTTCGACGTGGCGGGGCAGGTGACCGCCGCCGGATCGAAGGCGCTGGCCGACGCGCCGCCGGCGGCCGCCGATGCACCGGCCGTGGCACGCCTGCGCGCCGCCGGCGCGGTGCTGCTGGGGCGGACCAACATGAGCGAGTTCGCGTTTTCCGGACTCGGCCTCAACCCGCATTACGGCACGCCGCGCACGCCGTTCGACGTCGCGCGGCTGGCCGGCGGCTCCAGTTCGGGCGGCGCGGTATCGGTCGCGCTGGACATGGCGGTCGCCGCGCTCGGCACCGATACCGGCGGATCGATCCGGATTCCCGCGGCGTTCTGCGGCCTGACCGGCTTCAAGCCGACCGCGCGGCGGGTGTCGCTGGACGGTGCCGTTCCGCTGTCGCGCAGCCTCGATTCCGCCGGGCCGATCGCCCGTTCGGTCGATTGCTGCGCGATCGTCGACGGCATCCTGTTCGGCGACGCGCTCGATACGCAGGCATTGCCGCTGGCCGGCTTGCGGTTCGGCGTGACCGCGGATTTCGTCGGCGCGGACCTGGACGGCGAGGTGGAGAACGCCTTCGACGCGGCGCTGCAAACGCTGCAGCGCGCCGGCGCCCGGATCGAGCGCTTCGCCTTTCCCGAACTGCTGGAACTGCCCGGCATCAACAGCCGCGGCGGGCTGGTCGCCGCCGAAGCCTATGCCTGGCATCGCGACCTGATGGAAAGGAAAGAGGCGGCATACGATCCGCGCGTGGCCGCCCGCGTCCAGCGCGGCCGCCTGCTGAGCGCCGCCGACTACCTCGACCTGCTCGACGCCCGCCGCCGGATGATCGCCGCCGCCCGGCAGCGATTGCGCGGGTTCGATGCGTGGCTGATGCCCGCCGTCGCCGTGACGCCGCCGTTGCTGGCGCCGCTGGAGAGCGACGATGCGGCGTTCTTCGCGACCAACGCGCTGGTGCTGCGCAATCCGACCGCAATCAACTTCCTGGATGGTTGCGCGCTGTCCGTGCCTTGCGGCCGTCCCGGCGCGCTGCCCGTCGGCCTCGGCATCTGCGGGCTGGCCGGGCAGGACGCGAAGATCCTGCAGGTCGGCCGCGCGGTCGAGGCAGCGCTGCGTCCGACATAACCGCTCCGCAGGCGGTTGGGCGGGCGCCTGCGAAGCGCTGCGTCAGGCCGCCTTGTGGGACAGCAGCGGCAGCGACGCGACCAGGTCGGCGAAGCGCTGGCCCTGCACCGTGACGTGGCGCCGCAGCAGGTCGGCGGTGGCTTCACCGTCGCCGGCGACGATCGCGCGCACGATGTCTTCGTGCTCGCCGTAGGAGACGCCGAGTCGGTCGCGCACGCGCAGCTGCAGGCGCCGGTACGGCCGCAACCGACGGTGCAGCCCGCGCGCCTCCTCGGCCAGGAAGGTGTTGTGGCTGCCCTGGTAGATCGCCTGGTGGAAGATCTCGTTGCGGTAGTAGTACGCGTCGGGATCGTTCGCGTCGCGCGCTTCCTTGCAGCGCTCGTGGGCCGCCATCAGATCCGCGTGTTCCGCCGCGGTCATCCGCCGCGCCGCCAGGCGGCCGCACATCGCCTCGATCTCCGCCATCACCTCGAACATTTCCACCAGCCGCTGCGGGCCGATCTCGGTCACCGTCGCGCCGCGCCGCGGGCGGATCACGATCAGGCCTTCGGAGGCGAGCTGGATCAGCGCCTCGCGGATCGGCGTGCGCGATACGCCGAACTGCGTCGCCAGCTCGGTTTCATCCAGGTGGGAGCCGGGCGGCAGGGTGCCGACGGCAATCATTTCCTCGATGGCTTCGCGTAGCGTTTCCGAGCGGTTTTTCATGATCTGACAGGAGCGGTGGGAGGCCGTTCAGGCAAAAAATTGGCGGAGATACGGATTAGCGCTTGACAATGTATTCACTGTATATGATCGTTGTATACAAGATCAAAAACAAGAAATACTTCGGTCATTGTAGCTTGCACCGATCTTTTCCCTGCATCACCAAAACCAAAGGAGACCTTGATGTTGTCACTCAAAAGAAGAACGTTCCTGGGCATGGCCGCGACGGCGCCGTTTCTGACGCTTCCGAAAGTCTGGGCCGCGGATGCCACGACGCTGAAGATCGCGCACCAGTTCCCCGGCGGCACCCTCAACGAAGGCGATTTCCGCGACCGGCTGTGCCGGATGTTCGCGCAGGAGATCGAAAAGCGCAGCAAGGGCGCGCTGAAGGGCGAAGTCTATCCGGGCGCCTCGCTGATGAAGACCAATGCGCAGATCTCGGCGCTGCGCAAGGGCGCGCTCGACATGTCGCTGGTGCCGCTGTCGTATGCGGGCGGCGAGATGCCGGAAGTCAACATCGGCCTGATGCCCGGCCTGGTGACGTCCTACGAGCAGGGCTACAGCTGGAAGAACAAGGAAATCGGCAAGGAGCTTTCCAAGTTCCTCAACGACAAGGGCATCGTGGTGGTGAGCTGGATCTGGCAGGCCGGCGGCATGGCATGCCGCACGCCGGCGCCGATCATCGGTCCGGACGACGCCAAGGGCCAGAAGATCCGCGGCGGCTCGCGCGAGATGGACACCATGCTGAAATCCGCCGGCGCCGCGGTGGTTACCGGCCCGAGCAACGAGATCTATGCCGGCATGCAGACCGGCGCGATGGACGCGGCGCTGACCTCGTCGACCTCGCTGATCTCGTTCCGCCTGGAAGAGATCGCCAAGAGCCTGACCACCGGCCGCAACGGTTCCTACTGGTTCATGTTCGAGCCGCTGCTGATGTCGAAGGCGATCTTCGACCGGCTGTCGAAGGACCAGCAGCAGACCATCATGACGGTCGGCGCCGAGATGGAGCAGTTCGCCCGCAAGTCGGCCCAGGAAGATGACGAGAAGGTGGCGGTGGTCTACCAGAAGGCCGGCGCCAAGGTCGGCGACATGACCGATGCGGCGCTGAAGAAATGGCAGG
>JBQCGO010000111.1:0-4712 GCA_051955575.1 Burkholderiaceae bacterium | reverse complement strand
CCCCCCGCCGGTGGGGGCTTGTGTTGTGGTGGGGGGGTTGTGTTGTTTTGTTTCTTTTTGTTGTGGGTTGTTTTTTTTTTGGCGCGCGGCCCCAGCGGGGGCGGCGCCCCCCCCCCCCCCCCCCCGCCCCGGCGCCTCCGTCTAGCGTTCCACCGCCAGCGCCACGCCCATGCCGCCGCCGATGCACAGGCTGGCCAGCCCGCGCTTGGCGTCGCGCCGGATCATCTCGTGCCGCAGCGTCACCAGCACGCGGCAGCCGGCCGCGCCGCTCGGATGGCCACGCGCGATCGCGCCGCCGTTGCCGTTGCTCCTGCTGGTGTCCCAGCCCATCTGGCGGTTCACGGCGATCGCCTGCGCGGCGAAGGCTTCGTTGATCTCCATGAGGTCCAGGTCCTGAGGCGTCCAGCCAGCCTTCTTCAGGCACAGTTGCGAAGCCGGCACCGGGCCCATGCCCATGATGGTCGGGTCGAGGCCGGCCGACGAGTACGCCTTCACGCGCGCCATCGGTTTCAGGCCCAGTTCCTCGGCGACCTTGGCCGACATCAGCATCACCGCAGCGGCGCCGTCGTTGATGCCCGACGCGTTGGCCGCGGTCACCGTGCCTTCCTTGGCGAATGCCGGGCGCAGGCCGGAGATGCCTTCCAGCGTGGTGCCGTGCTTCGGGAATTCGTCGGTGTCGAAGGTGACCGTGCCCTTCTTCTGCGGGATTTCCAGCGGCGCGATCTCGTCCTTGAACTTGCTGGCCTTCTGCGCGGCCTCGGCCTTGTTCTGCGAGGCGACCGCGAACTCGTCCTGATCCTGGCGCGAGATCTCGAATTTCTTCGCGACGTTCTCGGCGGTCACGCCCATGTGGTACTGGTTGTAGACGTCCCACAGGCCGTCGACGATCATCGTGTCGACCAGCTTGGCGTCGCCCATTCGGAAGCCGTCGCGCGAGCCCGGCAGCACGTGCGCCGACGCACTCATGTTTTCCTGGCCGCCGGCGATCACGATCTGCGCGTCGCCGCAGCGGATCGCCTGGGTCGCCAGCGCGACCGCCTTCAGGCCGCTGCCGCAGACCATGCCGACCGTCATCGCCGGCACCGTGTCGGGCAGGCCAGCGCGGATCACCGCCTGGCGCGCCGGATTCTGTCCGGCGCCGGCGGTCAGCACCTGGCCCATCAGCACTTCGCTGATCCGCTCCGGCGGCACGCCGGTTTCGGCCATCAAGGCCTTGATCACATGCGCGCCGAGATCGGAAGCCGGCACCTTGGCCAGCGAGCCGCCGAATTTGCCGACTGCGGTGCGCTTGGCGGCGACGATTACGACATCATCCATTGTGTTTCCTTTCGGTGCGTATGGGTTATCGATTCCGGCGCCGGCGGGGATAGCGATCCGACAACGCCGGTTTCATGATAGCACCGGCTTTTTTGTTTATTCCATCATTTTCCGCGGCGTCGACCGGGTTTTCCCTAGGGGGAAACTGCAAGACGGCGCGGCGATGGATCGCATTGCCGCGCCGCTGCTTCGCTTGGAATTCCGGCCAGATCAGGCCGCCTTGCCCGGCGCCCCTTCCAGGCCGAGGCCGGCGGCTACGCCTGCGCCGTAAGCCGGATCGGCCTTGGCGAAATGGCCGATCTGCCGCTCCTGGATGAAGCGCGGCACGCCTTGCATCGCGCCGACGACGTTATCGATCAGCAATTTGCGCTGCGCCGGACTCATCAGGCGGAACAGCGCGCCCGGCTGCGAGTAATAGTCTTCGTCGACCCGATGGCTCCACTGCGCCGCCGCGCCGTCCAGGGACAGCGGCGGCTCGGAGAACTGCGGCGCTTCCTTCACGGCGCTGTCGAAGTGGCTCGGCTCGTAGTGTTGCCGCGCACCGCCGTTGCCGTCGAAGCGCATCGCGCCGTCGCGCTGGTTGTTGTGGTACGGACATTTCGGCGCGTTCACCGGCAGCTGCTGGTAGTTCGCGCCGATCCGGTAGCGCTGCGCGTCGGCGTAGGCAAAGATCCGGCCCTGCAGCATCTTGTCCGGCGAGAAGCCGATGCCCGGCACCACGTTCGACGGCGCGAACGCGGCCTGCTCGATCTCGGCAAAATAGTTGTCCGGGTTGCGATTCAGTTCCAGCACGCCGACCTCGATCAGCGGGTAGTTCGCGTGCGGCCAGACCTTGGTCAGGTCGAATGGGTTGTAGGCGGTCTTGCCGGCGTCGGCCTCCGGCATGATCTGCACGCACACGCGCCACTTCGGGAACGCCTTGCTCTCGATCGCGTTGAACAAGTCCTGCTGGGCATAGTCGGGATTCTCGCCGGCGATCCGGGTCGCCTCGTCCGGCGTCAGGTTGCGGATGCCCTGCATCGACTTGAAGTGGAACTTGACCCAGAAGCGCTCGTCGTCCTTGTTCCAGAAGCTGAACGTGTGGCTGCCGTAGCCGTTCATGAAACGGTAGCCGTCCGGCGTGCCGCGGTCGGAAAACAGGATCGTGATCTGGTGCAGCGCCTCCGGCGACAGCGACCAGAAGTCCCAGACCGCAGTCGCGTCCTTCAGGTTGGTCTGCGGGTTGCGCTTCTGGGTATGGATGAAGTCCGGGAACTTGATCGGATCGCGCAGGAAGAAGGTCGGCGTGTTGTTGCCGACCACGTCCCAGTTGCCCTGCTGCGTATAGAACTTGACCGCGAAGCCGCGCGGGTCGCGCGCTGTATCTGCCGAGCCGCGTTCGCCGCCGACGGTCGAGAAGCGCAGCAGCACCGGCGTCTGCTTGCCCACCTCGGAAAACACGTCCGCGATCGTGTACTTCCTGATGTCCTGCGTCACGGTGAAGGTGCCATAGGCGCCGGAACCCTTCGCGTGCACGCGCCGTTCCGGAATCACTTCACGGTTGAAGTGCGCGAGCTTTTCGATCAGGTGGAAATCCTGCAGCAGCAAGGGGCCGCGCGGGCCGGCGGAAATGGAGTCCTGGTTGTCGGCAACCGGGGCGCCGGAGGCAGTGGTCAAGGTGTCGCGCATGATTTTTCCTGTTTCTCCTGAGTCGATGAAAGGCCGGCAGAGGGCAATGAATATGCCGGGATGGACCCAGTGTATGAAAATCTATCAAAAATCAAAAATTTATTGTTTTTATTTATTCCATAGAAAACGGCTTGCGCGCCGGCAAGGGCGGCTCAGGTGCCGGTATCCGGAACACCGCGTCGTCGGCGACGACGAACAGCCGGTCACCCGGCGCCGGAAGGACGGGATGGCCGCCGGTAAAGGCCCCGAACGACGGCAGCAGCCCGTGGCGCGCCGAGAACAGGAAGCAAGGCAGGCGCGCTGCGTCACCGCCGGCCGCCAGGCGGTAGACCGGATGCAGGTGGCCGGCGAGCACGTAGGCGCCGGCCAGCGATTGCGGGTGGTGGCAGAAGGCGAACGGGCCGACGTGATACGGCTCGTCGACGACGGCGATGCCGAGATCGGCCGGCGGATCGCCCGCGTGACGGTCGTGATTGCCGCGCACCAGCGTCAGTTCGAGCGACGGATGGTTCGCGCGCCAGCGGCGCAGCGCGGCCAGCGTGGCCGGCGCATGTGCCGCGCGCGAATGCAGGAAATCGCCGAGGAACACGATCCGTTCGATCTCGCGCGCGGCAAGCAGCGCGTCGAGCGCGGCGAGATTGTCGGACGTGGTGCCGGCCGGTACCGGAACGCCCCTGGCGCGAAACGACGCCGCCTTGCCGAAATGCGCGTCGGCGACCGCGAGCAGCCGTCTCCCCGCCCAGTACAGCGCACGTTGCGGCAGCAGTTCGACGGTTTCGTTCGCGAGGTCGGTATGCACGGGCGTTGATGGAAGAAACGGTGGGAAAGGACGGCCGGAAACCGTCGGTCACGGCCTGTCCACCCGGAAACTATGCGCACGGTCAGGTATACCACAGGAAATTTCATCCTCGGCAAGCCGGATTCGCGCAGAAATACTGATGACAATGTCCCGAATAGTGCTTAAATATTACTCAGCAACCGAAAGTTCCCGGCGACGGGCAAGAATCGCGAAAGCATCGAATGGCCATGTCTCCCGAACGCGAAGCCGCGCGGCTGTCCGCCCTGCGCAAGTATTACCTCGTCGATACGCCGCCCGAACAGGTGTACGACGATATCGTCCGGCTGGCGAAACTGGCATGCGGCGTGCCGATCGCGCTGATTTCGCTGATCGAGGCGGACCGCCAGTGGTTCAAGGCGAAAGTCGGACTCGACGTCTGCGAGACGCCTCGCGACATTTCTTTCTGCACCTATGCGATCGAGAGCACCGACGGGCCGCTGATCGTGCCGGACGCCGCGCAGGATCCGCGCTTCGCGGCCAATCCGCTGGTAGTCTCCAGTCCGAACATCCGCTTCTATGCCGGCGTGCCGCTGGTCGACGCCGACGGCATGGCGCTCGGCACGCTGTGCGTGATCGACCATGTGCCGCGCGTGCTCGACGAGGAACAGCTCGCCGCGCTGCACGCGCTGGCGCGCCAGACCGTCCGGCAGATCCAGACCGCGCACCGGATGCAGGCGCTGCAGGAAAGCGAACTCCGCTTCAGCCTGTTCATGGACGCGAGTCCGGCGATGGCCTACATCAAGGACGAGCACGGCCGCTTCATCTACATCAACAAGACCTTCGTCGAACGCGTCAACGTGCAGCCCGAGGACATCCTGGGCAAGGACGACTTCCAGCTCTGGCCCTACGAGATCGCGCGCGAGAACCGGGCGCACGATCTGCGCGTGGT
>JBQCGO010000110.1:0-6848 GCA_051955575.1 Burkholderiaceae bacterium | reverse complement strand
CCGACGAAAAACCGGCACTGAAGGAACGCATCCGCCGCCTGCTGCAGGAAAACGAGGCAGCACTGGTCGCTCACTACTACGTCGATCCCGATCTGCAGGACCTGGCCGAGGAAACCGGCGGTTGCGTGTCCGACTCGCTCGAAATGGCGCGCTTCGGGCGCGACCATCCTGCCCGGACGCTGGTCGTCGCCGGCGTGCGCTTCATGGGCGAGACGGCCAAGATTCTGAGCCCGGAAAAACGCATCCTGATGCCGGATCTCGACGCCACCTGCTCGCTCGATCTCGGCTGTCCGGCGGACGAATTCGCCGCGTTCTGCGACGCGCATCCGGACCGCACCGTGGTGGTCTACGCCAACACCAGCGCGGCGGTGAAGGCGCGCGCCGACTGGATGGTGACCTCGTCGATAGGGTTGGACATCGTCGCCCACCTGCATGCGCAGGGAAAGAAGATCCTGTGGGCGCCGGACCGGCACCTCGGCAGCTACATCCAGCGCGAAACCGGTGCGGACATGCTGCTGTGGCAGGGCGCGTGCATCGTGCATGACGAATTCAAGGGATTCGAGCTGGAACAGTTGAAGCGGGACTATCCGCAAGCGAAGGTGCTGGTGCATCCCGAGTCGCCGGCATCGGTGATCGCGCAGGCCGACGTGGTCGGCTCGACTTCGCAGATGATCGACGCGGCGCGCTCGCTGCCGGCGACCGAGTTCATCGTAGCCACCGACAACGGCCTGCTGCACAAGATGCGCGCCGCCGCGCCGGGCAAGCGCTTCATCGAGGCGCCGACCGCCGGCAACAGCGCGACCTGCAAGAGCTGCGCGCATTGCCCGTGGATGGCGATGAACGGCCTGCGCAATCTCGCGCACGTGCTGGAAACCGGCGCCAACGAAATCTACGTTGAGCCGGAGATCGGCCGTCAGGCTCACGTCTGCATCGACCGGATGCTTGCCTTCGCCGCGCAGCGCAAAGCGAAGGTTCGGCCGTCCGGCGTCCTAGAGCAGGAACAGGCGCTGTTCGCCGGGATCGGACCGGCATGAGCGGCATGAACCGATACTTTGCGTCGGCGGACGCCGCGCTGCGCGAGGCGCTGGAGCGCAACATCGACGCGGCGCTGACCGAGGACGTCGGCACCGGCGACGTGACCGGCCTTCTGGTGCCGGCCGGCGAGCGGGTGCGGGCGCAGGTCGTGGTGCGCGAAGCGGCGGTATTGTGCGGTATGCCGTGGTTCGGCGGCGTGATGCAGCGGCTGGACCCCGCTATCAGCGTCGAATGGCAGTATGCCGAAGGCGACATGATGGCGCCCGGCACGGTTGTCTGCCGGATTGACGCGCCGGCTCGCGCGTTGCTGACCGCCGAACGCCCGGCGCTCAATTTTCTGCAATTGCTGTCCGGCTGCGCGACCGCCACGCGGCGCTACACGGACCTGATTGCCGGTACCGGCGCGGCCATTTTGGACACTCGCAAGACGCTGCCGGGACTGAGACTGGCGCAGAAGTACGCGGTGCGCGTCGGCGGCGGCCGCAACCAGCGGCTGGCGCTCTACGACGGCATCCTGATCAAGGAAAACCACATCGCCGCGGCCGGCGGCGTCGGGGCGGCGATGCGCGCCGCGCTGGCATTGAACGCCGGCGTGCCGATCCAGATCGAGGTGGAGACGCTGCCGCAGCTGGAAGAGGCGCTGGCGGCCGGAGCGACCTCGATCCTGCTCGACAATTTCACGACCGAGACGATGCGGGAAGCAGTCCGCGTGACCAACGGCCGCGCGGTTCTGGAAGCGTCGGGTGGCGTCAACGCCGAGACGGTGCGGGCGATCGCCGAAACCGGCGTCGACCGGATCTCCATCGGCAGCCTGACCAAGGACGTCCGGGCGACCGACTACTCGCTGCGCATCCTCGACTGACCGTATCGGGGCGCCGTCCAGCGCGACGGCGGCGTCAGCACGGTGGGCAGCGCCTTCGGCAGCGTCTGCGGATAGTCGAGACTGTAGTGCAGGCCGCGGCTCTCGTGCCGCATCAGCGCGCCGTCGACGATCAGCGACGCCACTGCCACCAGGTTGCGCAGTTCCAGCAGGTCGCTGGTGATGCGGAAGTGCGCGTAGTACTCGTCGATCTCTTCCTTCAATAGCCGGATCCGGTGCTGGGCACGCTCCAGCCGCTTGGTGGTGCGCACGATGCCGACGTAGTTCCACATGAACCGGCGCAGCTCGTCCCAGTTGTTCGCGATCACCACTTCCTCGTCGGCATCGGTGACCCGGCTCTCGTCCCAGGCGGGCAGCGTCACGGCTTTCGCCTTGGGTTGCTGTTCGATGTGCTTCGCCGCGGCGCGCCCGAGCACCAGACATTCGAGCAGCGAATTGCTGGCCAGCCGGTTGGCGCCGTGCAGGCCGGTGCAGGCGGTCTCGCCGACAGCGTACAGACCGGGCAGGTCGGTGCGCCCGGTCATGTCGGTGACGATGCCGCCGCAGGTATAGTGCGCGGCCGGCACCACCGGGATCGGCTGCCGCGTGATGTCGATGCCGAACTCCAGGCAGCGCGCGAGGATGGTCGGGAAATGCTCATGCAGGAATTCCGGCGACTTGTGGCTGATGTCGAGGTCCACGTGATCCAGGCCGCGCTTCTTCATCTCGTAGTCGATCGCGCGCGCCACTACGTCGCGCGGCGCCAGTTCAGCGCGGTCGTCGTGGGCCGGCATGAAGCGGGTTCCTGCCGCGGCGCCCGCGCCCTCGGGCAGCTTCAGGATGCCGCCTTCGCCGCGCACCGCTTCCGAGATCAGGAACGATTTCGCATACGGGTGGTACAGGCAGGTCGGATGGAACTGGATGAATTCCATGTTCGCGACCCGGCAGCCGGCGCGCCACGCCATCGCGATGCCGTCGCCGGTCGCGGTATCCGGGTTGGTGGTGTACAGGTAAACCTTGCCGGCGCCGCCGGTGGCCAGCACCGTGTGCTCGGCCGCGAGCGTGATGACCCGGCCGGTTTCGATGTCCTGCACGTACAGGCCGAGGCATTGCGGCGTCGGGCTGCCTTTTCCGATCCCGCTTCCGCCGATCTTTTCCGAGGTGATCAGGTCGATCGCGATGTGGTTTTCCAGCAGCGTGATGTTGCGATGCGCCCGAACCTTCTCCTCCAGCGTGGTCTGGACCGCATGGCCGGTGGCGTCGGCGGCATGGATGATGCGTCGCTGACTGTGGCCGCCTTCGCGGGTCAGGTGGTAGCCGAGTTCGGCCTCCGCGTCGCGGGTGAAAGGCACGCCCTGCGCGATCAGCCATTCGATCGCCTCGCGGCCGTGTTCGACGATGAAGCGGGTCGCCCCCTCGTCGCACAGGCCGGCGCCGGCGACCAGCGTGTCGGCCACGTGCTGGGCGTGGCTGTCGCCGGAATCCAGGACGGCGGCGATGCCGCCCTGTGCCCAGTCGCTCGCGCCGTCGATCAGTTTGCGCTTGCAGATGACGGTCACCTTGCGGCTCTGCGCCAGGTGCAAAGCGACCGACAGGCCGGCCAGACCGCTGCCGATGATGGCGACATCAGTTCTCATATCGGGGCTCACCAGAAAACGAAGAGCGTAACTATATGCGATTTGGCGGCTGCGGCGGGCGCGGCGACCAGATTCGGCGCCGGATGATTACGCGGGTGCGGAGGCGTTGCGTGCGTCGAGCGCGCACGGGAGCGCGGAAGCAAACGGGTACGCATGCCCAGCTGCGATCAAGGTTTCCGCGGCGTCTGCGGACAGGGCGGGGGAGAACGCAAAGCCCTGTACCAGGTGGCAGCCCATCTTGCGCAGTTCAGTGATGTGGCCCACGTTCTCGACACCCTCGGCCACGACTTCGAGATCGAGCGTCTTCGCCAGCGTGGCGATCAGCCGCACGATGGCGGTGTCGCTGTGGCTGGTGCCCAATCCGCGGACGAACAGTTGGTCGATCTTCAGCACGTCGATCGGCAGCTTCTGCAGATAGGCCAGCGACGAGTAGCCGATGCCGAAATCGTCGAGTGCGAGGCGCAGTCCGAGCTGCTTCAGCCGTTCGAGATTTTCGATGGTCTGCATCGGATTGGCCATCACCGAGGTTTCGGTCAGTTCCAGTTCGATCGACTCCGGCGCGACGCCAGTGCGCAGGATCACATCGGTCACGTCGTCGAGGAACGACGGCTGGAACAGTTGACGCATCGAGACGTTGACGGCGACCGTGATGCTGCGCGCCGCATCGTGGCATGCCTGCCATGCGACGAGCTGCCGACACGCCTGCTCAAGCGACCACAGGCCGATCTGGGCAATCACGCCCGATTTCTCGGCGATCGGAATGAACTCGCCGGGAGAAACTGCGCCGAATTGCGGGCTGTCCCAGCGCATCAGCAGCTCGAAGCCCTTGATGGTGCCGTCGTCGATCGATACCTTCGGCTGGTAGGCGACCGCAAGTTCGCCGCGTTCCAGCGCGAAACGCAGCGCGATCTCGATCTGGGCGCGGCGGGTGTGCACGTCCTGCAGCGCGGCGTCGAAAACTTCGAGCCGGTTCCGGCCGCTTTCCTTTGCCTGGTACATCGCCGCGTCGGCGTCGCGAATCAGGTCCGAAGGAGTGCGATGATCCGGTGTCAGATGGGCGATGCCGATGCTGACCTGGATCTTCACCGCGATGTCGTCGATCACGATCGGCGCCGACAGCGACTGGAGCAGCGATTCCGCTTTCGTGGCGGCTTGCGCCGCATGCTCGTTCGGCAGCACCGCGACGAATTCGTCGCCGCCGAAGCGGGCGATCAGGTCGTCTTCCGACAGCACGGCGTTCATGCGCCGAGTGAGTTCGAGCAGGCACTTGTCGCCGGTGTCGTGCCCGTAGGTGTCGTTGACTGTCTTGAAGAAATCGAGGTCGCAGAACAGAAGCGCCAGTTTGACTTCCTGTCGCGCCATCGCGGCGATCGCCTGTTCGAGGGCCTTGAACAGGTAGCGCCGGTTCGGCAGGCCGGTCAGCGGATCGTGCAGCGCGAGATGCTCGAGCCGCGTCTCGTATTCCTTGCGATCGGTGATGTCGCGCGAAATGCCGAGCACGCCGACGGTGTCGCCGGAAGCATTGTGCAGCGGATACTTGTTGGTGCGGAACCAGCGCCGCATGTCGCTCTCGAGTACGCCCTGCGCCTCAAGGTCTTCCATCGGGCGGCCGCGGCGCATCACCTCCATGTCCTGGGTATGGATGCGGTCCGCGGTTTCGTAGGCGTCGAGCTCGCGGCCCTCCGGCGCCTGGCGCAGGAAGATTTCGTAGCTCGTCTTGCCGCGCAGTTCGTCTTCGGATCGGTAGCCGAAACGGCGCTGGAAACTGGTGTTGCTGATGGTGAACCGGCCCTCGAGATCCTTGGCGTAGATCATCGCGGGATTGAGGTCGAGCACCGCGCGCAGCAGCGCATGCTCCTCGGACAGGCGGATTTCGGTTTCCTGCCGCGCCGTGATGTCTTCGATGCTGAACACGAGTCCGTTGATCGCGGTGTCGTGAAGCATGTTGTACCCGCGCGTCTCCAGCCAGATCCAGCGGCCGTCCCGGTGCAGGGCGCGGTGACGCGAGAACATCATGCCCTTGGTGGTGCGCCGCAACCGGCGCAACTTGTCGTGGTGGGCGCGCAGATCGTCGGGATGGATCAGCGTCTTCAGCGACTGGTCGGCGATCTCCTCGAATGCATAGCCGACCACGTCGCGCAGCGCCGGGTTCGCATAGCGCAGGCGATAGCGCGCGTCGGTGATCACGAACACGTGGCGGGTTGCGCCGGCGATGGCGTTGAAGCGCCGTTCGCTCATCCGCGCCTGCCTGACCGACGACAGGTTGATCCGCATGGCCTGCGACAGCAGCACTGAGAGAGCGCCGACGAACAGCGTGACCAGGAAATTCGGCAGCCAGTCGCCGAGGGTCGTGCCGTGGAATCGGTGCAATCCGAAGCCGATCAGCGCCACGGCGAGCGTCACGAAGATCGATGCCATGCCGTCGACCGCCATCGGGAAGATTCCGGCGATGGCGATCAGCCAGGCCCAGGGCGGCGGCAGGGCGGGCAGCGATACGGTCAGTACGGCGATGCCGACCAGCGCCGTGCAGAACTCGACGAGGATGTGCCACTGCCGGAATGCCTGGTACACCGAGACGAGACGGACGACGGCGAGGAGGAACAGCGCCGTCAGCACGACGAGAGCGATGCCGGCGGCGGGGGTCACGCGGATCGGGTTGTCCGAGTAGGACGAGAGCCCGACATGCAGCAGCAACGTGGCATACAGCAGCGGCGAAATGGTCCGGAAAACCTCGTTTCCGGTGATGATCCCTTTCGCGCCGATGCCGTGCATGGCCGCGACGCTCAGTCCAGGGAGGGAATGACCGGCACCACTTTGTCCGCCGCCGACTTCGCATTTGCGCGGGCTGTTTTCACATCGGCGGCAGCGGCCAGCGCCACGCCCATGCGCCGTCGCGCGAACGATTCCGGCTTGCCGAACAGACGAACCTCGACCCCCGCTGTACGCAGCGCGTCGGCCACGCCCTCGAACGCGATGGCCGCCGCGTCGTGCCGGCCGTAGATCACCGCCGATGCTCCGGGGCCGCGCAGCGAGACGTCCACCGGCAGGCCGAGAATCGCCTTTGCATGCAGTTCGAATTCGCTCTGCACCTGGCTCGCCATCGTCACCATGCCGGTGTCGTGCGGCCGCGGGCTGACTTCCGAGAACCACACCATGTCGCCCTTGACGAACAGCTCGACGCCGAATACGCCAAGGCCGCCGAGATTGTCCGTCACCCTTTTCGCGATGTCGCGCGACCGCTCCAGCGCCGTCGGCGCCATCGGGTGCGGTTGCCAGGATTCGACATAGTCGCCGCGCACCTGCAGGTGGCCGATCGG
>JBQCGO010000109.1:0-2549 GCA_051955575.1 Burkholderiaceae bacterium | reverse complement strand
AATTCAGGCCGCGCTGCACCCGGTCGGCGGCGTCGAACACCATGTTGTCGCGCAGGTAGTCGAAGCCGAATTCGTTGTTGGTGCCGTAGGTGATGTCGGCCGCGTAGGCCGCCTGCTTGATGTCGTGATCCATCTGCGACAGGTTCACGCCGGTGGTCAGGCCGAGCCAGCCGTACAGCTTGCCCATCCATTCGGCGTCGCGCTGCGCGAGGTAGTCGTTGACCGTGATCAGGTGCACGCCCTTGCCGGACAGCGCGTTCAGGTAGACCGGCAGCGTCGCCATCAGCGTCTTGCCCTCGCCGGTACCCATCTCGGCGATCTTGCCGCCGTGGATCACCATGCCGCCGATCATCTGCACGTCGAAGTGGCGCATCTTCAGTACGCGCCGGCTGGCTTCGCGGCAGACCGCGAAGGCTTCCGGCAGGATGTCGTCCAGCGTCTCGCCCTTTTCCAGCCGCGCCTTGAACGCCGGCGTCATCGCCTGCAGTTCGGCGTCGGACAGCTTTTCCATCGACGGTTCGAGCGCGTTGATCCGGCGGACGGTCTTCTGGTACTGCTTGATCAGCCGCTGGTTGCGGCTGCCGAAAATCTGGGTGAGTAAAGACATGCTGGTCGTGGCCGAAATCGTGGAATTGTCGTGAACGGGAATACCGGAACGTCGGCGGGAAGCCGGCGCCGCGACGGCGCGGCCGGATCACGCCCCGGGATGCGGGCCGTGCCAAACGCCGGATTCTAACATGCGGCCTTTTTCAGATTGGGGCCTGCCAGCCGGAAACAAGGAGCGCGCTCCGGCCGGCTTTGTCCTGCGGTTCGATCAATGTTTCGGGGAAGGAATCGGGCGACTGTTGTCAAAACTTGCTACCCTCGCCGGTGCAGCGCCCGGCCGCGCCGGACGAATGTTCCTCCGCCAGTTCATGAAAGGAAGACCTCATGCCATTGAGACCGATCCCCGTTTTCGCCACCGTTTTCCTGTTCCTCGCCGCGTTGTTGACAGGCGCCGGCGCCGCGCATGCGGATACGGCCTTGGAGATCGGCTACCTGCCGATCCTCCCCGACGCGCAACTGTTCGTCGCGCTGGGCGCCGGCGACCTGCAGCCGAAAGGCGCGCCCGCGCCGAAGCTGGTGCAGTTCCAGAACGGTCCGGCGCTGACGCAGGCGCTGGTGTCCGGCCAGCTCGACGTCGCCTACGTCGGCATCGGGCCGGCGCTGGTGGCGCGCGCCAAGGGCGCCGACCTCAAGGTGGTCGCGGCGGACATCGTCGAGCAGGTGAACGTGGTCGCGCTGGGGCCGCTCGCGTCCTATTTCGCGTCGGGCGACCCGGCTACCGCGTTCGCGCGCTTCGCCAGGGACAAGGGGCGCAAGCCGACCATCGCGAGCTATCCGAAGGGCGCGGTGCCGGAAACCGTGTTCGAGTACTGGCTGCGGGAAAAACTCAAGGTCGATCCGTCGACCATCAACCTGATCTACCAGGGCGAGGCGCAGATCCAGCAGTCGCTGCTCTCCGGCGCGATCGACGGCGCGGTGGCGCTGGAGCCGGGCGTCAGCGCGGTGCTGGCCAAGGTGCCCGATGCGCGCGTGGTGGCGCACGGCGCCGCGCTGTTTCCGAACCAGCCCGGCGCGGTGCTGGTGGTGCGCGAGAAGCTGATCCGCGACCGGCCCGACACGGTCCGGCAGCTGGTTGCCGCGCAGATCGCGGCAACCAGGCTGCTGCGCGACGATCCGGCGCAGGCCGCGGCCTATGTCCAGAAATACGTCGGCGGCGGCCGCCTGGACCGGGACCTCGTCGAAAAAGCGGTGCGCGCATCGCATGACCAGTTCGTCGCCGATCCGCATACGATCGTCGACGCCACGAAGCGGTTGCAGGACTACCAGGCCAAGCTCGGCAACGCCGGCCCCGGCAAGGTAGACGTGGAGCAACTGTTCGACACCCGCTTCTTCGACCAGGTCACCAAGTAGATGACGCGCGCGGTCGATTCTCCGCCGGCCGGCAGCGAGCCGGCCGTCGGCCCGCCCGTGCGCCGCCCGCGGATCGGCCCTGCCATCCGCCGCGTCGCGTACGGCGTGGCCGGCATCGTGCTGTTCGTCGCGGTGTGGAAGCTCGCGATCCGGCGCGAATGGGTGCCGCCCAATACGCTGCCCGACCCGTTCCGGCTGCCGGCCGCCGCCGTCCAGGAATGGACGTCCGGCCGCCTGCTGCCGGCGGTCGGCTCCAGCCTGCTGCATTACTTCTGGGGACTCGGGCTCGGCACGCTGGCCGGCGCCGGCGTAGGCCTGGCCGCCGCGACGGTGTCGCGCATCGACCTGCTGCAGGCTTACCTGGTCCGGGTGCTGCGGCCGATCCCGCCGCTGGCCTGGGTGGTGTTCGCGCTCGCGTGGTTCCGGGTCAGCCATGCCGGCGCGGCGTTCGTGATCGCCATCGGCGTGTTCTGGGTCAACTATTTCGCGACCTACAGCGCGGTGCGCCACGTCGATCCGCGCTTCTACGAGCTGGCGCGCGCGTTCGGACACACGAGCTACCTCGCGCGCCTGTCGAGCGTGACGCTGCCGGC
>JBQCGO010000108.1:0-3922 GCA_051955575.1 Burkholderiaceae bacterium | reverse complement strand
CCGCGCGAAGCGCCGGGCGCGCAGCATCCGCTGGTGATCCGCCATCCGGTCACCGGCCGGCCGGCGCTGTTCCTCGGCCGGCGCCGCAACAGCTACGTCATCGGCCTGTCGCTCGACGAGAGCAACGAACTCCTGGACGCGCTGTGGGCGCATGCGACGCAACCGGAATTCGCGTTCCGCCAGATATGGCGTCAGCACGACCTGATCGTCTGGGACAACTGCTGCACCCTGCATCGCCGCGAGTCGTTCGATCCGAACGCGTCGCGCATCATGCATCGGACCCAGATCAAGGGCACGCCGGTGGCGCCGTTCAATCTCGCGCCGGCCGAGCTGGCGCAGGCGCAGGCGAACTAAAGCATGGACGGCCTTCATCTTCCCATCCGCCGCGTCGAGGTGTTCGGCGTGGCCGTCCCGCTGGTCGGACCGGGGTTTCGCAACGCCTACATCACCAAGACCACGCAGAAGAGCGCGCTGGTCCGCCTGACCGCCGAGGACGGATCGATCGGCCTCGGCAACATCGATCCGTCGCCCGGCTATTCGGTCGAGACCATCGAACAGTCGCTGGTCGCGATCCGCGACCGGCTCGCGCCGCACGTGCAGGGCTGCGACGCCGGCAACCCGCATCTGCTGACGCGGGCGATGGACGAGGTGCTTTCCGGCTATCTCGACGCGAAAGCCGCGATCGAGATGGCCTGCATCGACATGCTCGCGCGCCGGCTCGGCATCCCGGTGCACCAGTATCTCGGCGGCGCCGTTGTCGACGCCGTGCGTTTCAACGCGTGGGTCGGCATCGTCCCGCCGGACGAAGCGGCCGCGGAAGCGCGCAAGTGGTTCGACCGCGGCTTCCGCTCGGCGAAGGTCAAGGTCGGCGGCGGCATCGAAGCGGACCGCGACCGGCTGATGGCGGTGCGCGAAGCGGTCGGACCGTCGATGGCCTTGCGCGCCGATGCGAACGCGGGCTACAGCGTCGACGACGCGATCGCGCTGGGCCGCCTGCTCGAGCCGGTCAACCTGCAGTTGCTGGAACAGCCGGTGGCCGACGACGACCTCGAAGGCATGGCGCGGGTGCGCCGGTCGATCGGCACTCCGGTGATGGCCGACGAATCGATCACCGACCACGACAGCCTGATCGACGTGATCCGCGCCGATTGCGCCGACATCGTCAAGCTGAAGGTGATGAAACAGGGCGGTTTCCTGACCTGCCGGCGGATGCTGGAAACGGCGACCGCCGCCGGCATGCGGGTCGTGATCGGCCACGGCTTCGGGCTGGGAATCAACACGGTGGCGGAGATCATGCTTGCCGCCACCAGCGCCAACGTGCTCGAAGGCCTGGAGTGCGTCGGACCGTTGAAGACTTCCGACGACATCGTCACCGACAAACTCGACATCAGCGCGGGACGGATCGAGCTGCCGGGCGGACCCGGCCTGGGCGTCGAACTGGATGAGGAGAAGGTGCAGCGCTACCGTTTCGCATTCTGAGAAGTTTCATACCCACGGCGAAGGGGACGCCCTTCGCCCCACGAGGAGACATGCATGGCAACCCTGAAACTTTCCGCGTTCTGCGCCGGCCTGGCACTGTGCGCAGCAATCGCCGCTCCCGCAGCGCGCGCCGCCGACTGGCCGACCAGGCCGGTCACGATCCTGGCGCCGTTCGCGGCCGGCGGCACGGTCGACTTCGTCGCGCGCGCGCTCGCGCCCAAGCTGAACCAGGAACTGGGCCAGAACTTCATCGTCGAAAACCGCGGCGGCGCCGGCGGCACCATCGCCAGCGCGATGCTGGCGCATGCCAAGCCGGACGGCTACACGGTGATGATCCATCACATGGGCCTGGCGTTCAGCCCGGCCCTGTACAAGCACCTTTCCTACGATACGGCGCACGACATCCTGCCGGTGGCCTACATCGGCGCGACGCCGAACGTGCTGGTGGTGACGAAGAGCCTGCCGGTCAAGACGATGGACGATTTCCTGAAGCTGGCGAAGGCCAAGCCGGATTCGATCAACTACGGTTCCGGCGGCGTCGGCAGCGCCGGGCATCTGCCGATGGCGGTGCTGGGCGCCGACACCGGTGTGCAGATGTCGCACGTGCCGTACAAGGGTTCCGGCCCGGCGATCACCGATCTGGTGTCCGGCCAGATCCAGGCGATGCTGCTGACCATCCCGGCCATCATGCCGTTCATCAATTCCGGCATGGTCCGTCCGATCGCGACCTCCGGCAAGAAGCGCTCCCCCGCCCTGCCGAACCTGCCGACGATGGAGGAATCCGGCGTCAAGGGCTTCGAGTACGCGCCCTGGTACGGCCTGTTCATGCCGGCGGGCACGCCGGCCGACGTCGTGCAGAAGATGCATGACGCGATCAACCAGGCGCTGGCCGATCCCGCGGTCGTGGACAAGCTCGCCAAGCAAGGCATCGAGGTCTCGCCGATGACGACGGAACAGTTCGCCTCGATCGTCAACGCCGACGTCGCGAAGTGGGGAAAGACCATCAAGACGCTCGGCATCGCGGCGCAGTAAGGCCGTCTCGACGTGAAACCGCCCGATCAAGAGCGCCGAGCGCATCCCGAGTCCCTGACGGATCTGTTCGTGTCGTTCACCCTGATCGGGCTGCAGGGCTTCGGCGGCGTGGTCGCCATCGTGCAGCGCGAGCTGGTCGAGAAAAAGCGCTGGCTGACGAGCGATGAATTCGTCGAGGACTGGGCGGTCGCGCAGCTCATGCCCGGACCGAACGTCGTCAACATCGCGCTGATGGTCGGCGCCCGCTCGTTCGGGGTGCCCGGCAGCCTCGCGGCCGCGGCCGGCATCCTGGCCATGCCGCTGGTCCTGGTGCTGCTGCTCGCGCTGGTCTATGCCCGCTTCGCCGGCAGCCCCGGCGTGGCCGGCGCGCTGCGCGGCATGAGCGCGGCGGCGGCGGGATTGTTCGCCTCCACCGGGCTGAAGCTGTTGCGGCCGCTGAAAACCAACCCGTTGAGCGTGCCCGCGCGCCTCGCGCTCGGCGTCGGAAGCTTCATCGCGATCGCGCTGCTGCACTGGCCGCTCGTCTACGTGCTGGCCGGCGCCGGCGCCGCGGCCTGCCTGCACACCTACCGGAAACTCAAGCCGTGAGCGGCGCGCTGCATCTCTGCCTGGCATGGCGCGACTGGCTCGGCCTGTTCGGCCACTACCTGTCGCTGTCGCTGCTGTCGATCGGCGGCGCGATCACGACCGCGCCCGACATGTACCGCTACCTGGTGGAGCAGCAGCACTGGCTGAGCGAGGCCCAGTTCAACGCCTCGGTGACGCTCGCGCAGGCCGCGCCCGGGCCGAACGTACTGTTCGTCGCGCTGCTGGGCTGGAACGTGGGCATGAACGCGGGCGGCATGTCGACCGCGCTGTGGGGCGCCGCGATCACCATGTCCGGCATCCTGATGCCGAGCACGGCGCTGACCTATTTCGCCGCGCGCTGGGGACACCGCAACCGCGGGCTGCGCAGCGTGCAGGCCTTCAGGCTGGGGATGGCGCCGATCGTGATCGCGCTGTTGCTCGCCACCGCGTGGATCCTGGCATCCGCGCATGCCGATCCGGCGCGGGACTGGCCGCTGTGGCTGCTGACGGTCGTCACGGCCGTCGCCATCTGGCGCACGCGGCTGCATCCGCTGTGGCTGCTCGCGGCGAGTGGACTTTTGGGCTGGTACGGCCTGGTCTGACGAGTCGAAGGGAATGCCGCGCCGGCAAAAAGAGTCCGGGCACCCGATGCTGCAATGCCCGGCCAGCCTTCGTGCCGATCCGTGAACGTATTACTGACCGTTCACGCCCGCTTCCTTCGCGACCTTGCTCCAGTGCGCGGTTTCGGACTTGATGAAGCCCTCCAGCTTGGCCTGGTCCATGTCGCCGGCGGTCACGCCCTGCTTCTCGAACAGCTTCTGCACGTCGGGCTGCTTGACCGCTT
>JBQCGO010000107.1:0-5143 GCA_051955575.1 Burkholderiaceae bacterium | reverse complement strand
GAAGTTCGGCGTGTCCTTCGCGCGCACCACGCCCTTGCCGAGCACGGTGGTCAGGAATTCCTCGAGCCGGTCGAGGAATTCCGGTTTCGTAGCCGCGGTCGGGATCAGTTCGACCAGGTGCATGTAGCGCGGCGGGTTGAAGAAGTGCACGCCGCAGAAGCGCGACTTCAAATCCGCGTCGAAGCCTTCGGCCAGCGCGGCGATCGGGATGCCGGACGTGTTGGACGCGAAGATCGCGTTCGGGCCGATGTGCAGCGCGACCTTCCTGTAGAGATCGTGCTTCCAGTCCATCCGCTCGGCGATCGCCTCGATCACCAGGTCGCAGCCGGCCAGCAGGCCGAGGTCGTCGTCGTAGTTCGCCGCGCGGATCAGGTCGGCGTCCGCCTTGTCGGCCAGCGGGGCGGGATTGAGCTTCTTCAGGTTCTCGATCGCGCGCAGCACGACGCCGTTCTTCGGTCCGTCTTTTGCCGCGAGATCGAACAGCACCACCGGCACCCGCGCGTTCACGCAGTGCGCGGCGATCTGCGCGCCCATCACGCCGGCGCCGAGCACCGCGACTTTCTTGACGATGAAATTGGACATGATTTCCTTTGTTCTCGTAGCGAATTTTCTTAGGGCGCGTGTTCCCTCCCCTTCAAGGGGAGGGTTAGGGTGGGGATGGGTTTTGATCTTGCGAAGAACGTGATTTACGCGCCTGCAAACCCATCCCCACCCCGCCCCTCCCCTTGAAGGGGAGGGAGATTGGCTTAGCACCAGATGGGAGTTTGCCCAAAGAATTTGTCTGACTAACGAATCGTTTCGTTAGAAAAGCGCGTCATCACGCAACCCCGCGACTTTAAAACAGCTCCTCTTCCAGCGCCATCAAGCTCGAAGCGCCCGATCGCGCCTGCCGGATCAGCATCGCCGTCTCCGGCAGCAGCCGCGCGAAATAGAACCGCGCGGTCGCCAGCTTGGCGCGGTAGAACGGATCGCCGCCGTCCTGCTTCGCCAAGGTAATCTTCGCCATTTGCGCGAAGAAATAGGCGAACACCAGGTGCCCGACCACGCGCAGGTAGGGCACCGCCGCCGCGCCGACCTCGTCACGGTTCTGGAACGCCTTCATGCCGATTTCCATCGTCAGCTTGGTCACCTTCTCGCCGAGGTCGGCCAGCGGCGTGACGAACTCGTTCATCGCCTCGTCGGTGCCGTTTTCCTCCACGAACGCCTGAATGCGCGCGCCGAATCTGCGCAGCTTCGCGCCGTTGTCCATCAGGATCTTGCGGCCGAGCAGGTCGAGCGATTGGATCGTGTTGGTACCCTCGTAAATCATATTGATGCGCGCGTCGCGCACGTGCTGCTCCATGCCCCACTCGGCGATGTAGCCGTGTCCGCCCAGCACCTGCATCGATTCCGACGTGGCGATCCACGCGTTGTCGGTCAGGAAGGCTTTGACGATCGGCGTCAGCAGCGCCACGGTGTCGGCCGCTTCGGCACGCGCCTCGGGGTCCGGATGATGCAGTTCGCGATCGATCTGCAGCGCGACGAAATACGACATCGCGCGGCCGCCCTCGGCATAGGCGCGTGCGGTCAGCAGCATGCGGCGCACGTCGGGGTGGACGATGATCGCGTCGGCCGGCTTGCCGGGCGCCTTCGGACCGGTGAGGCTGCGCGACTGCAGCCGCTCCTTTGCGTAGGCGGCGGCGTTCTGGCGCGCGACGTCGGTCAGCCCGAGCGACTGCACGCCGACGCCCAGGCGCGCCGCGTTCATCATCACGAACATCGCGTTCAGACCCTTGTTCGGCTCGCCGAGCAGCCAGCCGGTCGCGCCGTCCAGGCTTATCTGGCAGGTGGCATTGCCGTGGATGCCCATCTTGTGTTCGATGCCGGTGCAAAGGATCGCATTGCGCTCGCCGAGGGCGCCATCGGCATCGACCAGGAATTTCGGCACGACGAACAGCGAGATGCCCTTGGTGCCCTGCGGCGCGTCGGGCAGCCGGGCCAGCACAAGGTGGACGATGTTGTCCGCCATGTCGTGCTCGCCGGCGGAGATGAAGATCTTGCTGCCGGTGATCCGGTAGCTGCCGTCGGCCTGCGGCTCGGCGCGGGTGCGCAAAAGACCGAGATCGGTGCCGCAGTGCGCTTCGGTCAGGCACATGGTGCCGGTCCAGTCACCATCGACGAAGCGCGGCAGGTAGAGGCGCTTCTGCGCGTCGCTGCCGTGCGCGCGGATGCATTCGTAGGCGCCATGCGTCAGGCCGGAATACATGGTCCACGCTTGGTTGGCCGCGTTCAGCATCTCGAACAGCGCATTGTGCACCAGCAACGGCAGGCCCTGGCCGCCGTATTCCGGATCGCACGCCAGTCCCGGCCAGCCGGCCTCGGCGAACTGCCGGTAGGCTTCCTTGAACCCCTTCGGCGTGGCGACGTCGTGCTTGTCCGCATCGAGCCGGCAGCCCTGAACGTCGCCTGGATGGTTCAGCGGATACAGCACTTCCGACCCGAACATGCCGCCCTCTTCGCGCACCTGGTCGATCAGGTCGCGCGTCGTTTCGGCGAGCGGCGGCATCGCTTGCAGTTCCTGCTCGGCGTTCAACAGCTCGTGCATGACGAATTGCATGTCGCGCACCGGCGCGATGTACTGGCCCATGAAGAAATTCTCCTGTATCGGTGAAGCGTCTATGCCGCCTTCGCGGCAGTGGATCGGGGGCGGGGCGCGGCGCGTCGGCCGGTCCCGGAAGTCGGGTTGCGGCTGGCGTCGATCAGTCGCGCGAAGCCGGATTCGGCGCGCGCCGCGCTGCCGGGCATCCTGAGAAAGCGGGCGTCGTGATGCAGCGCGAGGATCAGGCCGTAGATTTCGTAGACGACCTGCGCGGGGTCGGTCTCTTCGCGCAGGTGGCCCAGTTCGATCGCCTGCCGGACGCAACGCAGCAGCGCCTCCTGCCAGGTGCGCACCATCCGGACCAGTTCGTCGCGGATCGCGCCCGGACGGTCGTCGTACTCGACCGCGCCGCTGATGTAGATGCAGCCGGACGCGATCTCGACCGTCACGCGGCGCACCCAGTGCGCGAACATCGCCTCCAGGCGCGGCAGGCCGCGCGGTTCGCGGATGCTCGGGGCGAACACTTCCTGCTCGAACTGCTGGTGATACCGCTTGACCACCGCGATCTGCAATTCTTCCCGCGAGCCGAAATGGGCGAACACGCCCGACTTGCTCATGCCGGTTTTTTCGGCAAGCGCGCCGATCGTCAGGCCTTCCAGTCCATTGCGGCTGGCCAGCGCCAGCGCCGCATCGAGAATCGCGGCGCGCGTCATGTCGCCCTTGCGCGGAAGTCTGGCGTTGCTGTCGGTCATGACGTACTTCCAGGGATGGGTGGGGAAGCCCGGTTGGGAACGGCAGAAAATTATTCGAACGTTCGTACTATTATCTGTCGCGGTCCGGCTGTCAATAACGCGCGGGCGGGAAATGAAGCCTGTGAATCGAAGCCTGTGAAGCGAAGTCTGTGAATCGAAGCTTGTAAATCGAAGCCTGTGAATCGCGCCGATGAACCAAAACCTAGGAACCGGACCGGTCCAGCAATCTCCGGTCGCGCTTCGTCGGCCGTCCCTTGATCGCGGCCGCCGGTTCGCGGTACAGGCGCCTTGCTTCCGCCGCTGCCGCGCGGCGCGCCACGCTTTGCGGCGTTTCGGCGTACAGGGTCTGCGCCACGGCGGCCGAGCCGCGCTTGTCGGCCACGCCGGTGACGATCACTTCCCATTCGGTCGACCCGTTGTCGATCAGCAGGCGGTCGCCCGCCTTAACCGCGCGCGCCGGCTTGACCCGGTCCTCATTCCACCGCACCCGCCCCGCCTCGACCGCGTCCGTCGCAAGCGAGCGGGTCTTGAAAAAACGCGCGGCCCACAGCCATTTGTCGATACGTACGTTGTCCACCGATGAATCCTCGTTACTGTTGCGCTCATCCCGCAGCATATCGCCGAGCGCCGGACGTGGTGTGTCCGGCGACCCGGGATCGGGTTCCGGTGTTGTTGGAAATGCATAATTCCTTGACATCGGTTAATCTGCATGCCTTGGGGCAATCGCCCCCGGCAACCCCGAGCGCCATACCTTCCCCATGGATTCCTACCAGGCACAACTTGTCAGTTGGCTCAAGCTCACCGGCAGCGGCGACCGCGCCGCCTTCCGCCTGTTGTATGACGCTGCCGCGCCGAAACTGTTTGGCTTCGCGCTGCGTATATTGAACAAACGGGAACTCGCCGAGGAAGCCTTGCAGGAAAGTTTCGTCAATATCTGGAACAACGCTTCCGGCTATCGCCGCGAGCTCGCCGCGCCGATGACCTGGATGACGACGATCGTGCGCAACAAGGCCTTCGACATGCTGCGCCGGATCGACGACGCGGTCGAAATCGACAACGAATCCTTTGACAGGGAAGTGCTGGAAGCGATGGAAAGCGTGGATCCGAAGCCGCTCGACGCCTTGGTGCTGTCGCAGGACGCGAAGGCGCTGGCCCGCTGCATGGCCCGGCTCGAATCGCTGCACCGGCAGGCGATCGCGCTGGCGTTCTATCACGACCTGTCACACACCGAAGTGGCCGAGCAACTGAGGCTGCCGATGGGCACCGTCAAGAGCTGGATCCGGCGCGGCCTGGAGCGATTGCGCCTGTGCCTGGGCCGGACGGAGGGCGCATGAACATCCTCCGCAACGAAGAACTCGCCGACAAGCTGGCCGCCGAATACGTGCTCGGCACGTTGCGCGGGCATGCGCGCCGCCGTTTCGAGCACTGGCTGGGCGAGAGCGAATCGCTCCGCCGCCGTGTCGCCGATTGGGAAAGGCGCCTGCAGCCGATGGGCGAACTGAGCGTCGCCGTGCCGCCACCGGCCTCGGTGTGGAATGCTGTCGAACGCCGCATCGGCGCCGTTGATGCGGCAATCGCGGCGCCCGCGGCAACAGCGACGCCAGCGAAAAGCGCAACCGAAAGGAAGCGCAATTTCTGGCTCGGCCTGCGCGAAGACCTCGCGTTCTGGCGCGGCCTCGGCATGGTGTCGACGGCGGCCGCGCTGGTCCTGGTCTCGGTGCTGCTGGCGCGGCAGGCGGACGTCGCGCCGACGCCGGCGCTGTCGGTGGCGATGCTGGCGAACGACCAGGCTCAGCCGGTCGCGGTGGTCACC
>JBQCGO010000106.1:0-3188 GCA_051955575.1 Burkholderiaceae bacterium | reverse complement strand
CATCTTCAGGAACGAGTTGTTTTCCGAGCCGCTGCCCTTGGGCACCATCTTGATCGTCATGGTGCGCGGCGCATCGGAAAACTCGATGCCGATCACCGGCACCTCGATGCCGCAGGAGGTGTGCTGGTTCTTGCGCGTCAGCGGATGCACCACCGAGGAACGCAGCGGATGCTCGCGGGTGGCGCGTTCGCAGCCGCGCCGGATGGCCTGCTTCAGCTCGTGCCCGTCGACCGTCACGTCGCGCCCGATCACGACCTTGTAGATCGGGATGCCGGTGTCCTGGCACAGCAGGTTGTCGTTCGATTCGGCGACCTCGATGTTGGTCATCATCGTCGCCAGGATGCGCTTGGCGACGCCGGCCGTCTCATGCTCGGTAAGGCGGTGAAACCCTTCCTTGATGTCCGGCGGCAGGACCTTCAGCGCGCGGATGTACAACTCCTTGGCGGCCTCTTCGACCGCGCCCAGATCGATGTTCATGCTGTTTCTCCAAATGTCCGCCGGCGGCCCGGCGCCGGCCGAATTAATGCGTTCGCCGTGATGCGTTCGCCGTGATGCGTTCCCCGTCAGCGCAGCAGCGCCAGCGCGAACGCCAGCCCTGCCGCCGCGCCGAAGCCGAGCGCGCCGGCGACCCAGTCCTTGCGCAGGCCCGACCAGTCGCCGAATTCGATCAGGAGCAGCCGCACGCCGCCGGCCAGGTGCAGCGACAGCAGCACCACGAGGCCCCATTCGGCGAAGCGGAACAGCGGCCGGTCGACGAAGCGCAGGAAGCCGTCCAGCCCGGCGTCGCCGCGCAGCGCGGTGCCGAGCGCCCAGAAGTGGAACGGCAGGAACAGCGCCAGCAGCAGGCCGGAGATCCGGTGGACCAGAAATGCCCACCAGGACGGATGCTGCCGCGCGCGAAAATCGTTGGTGCGTTTCATGCCAGAGTCACCGCGTAGACGGCACGCAGGCCGGCGACCAGCACCAGCAGGCCGAACAGGTTCGCCACCAGCGTCGCCGTGCCGGCCCGCAGGCCGAACCATTCCTCGAAAATGTTCGCCAGTCCCTGCGGCACGTGCACCGCGCAGGCGATCACGAACACCGCGTAGAACGCGCCGAACGGCACGCTGCCGTGGGTACGCGCGAGGATTTCCGCGCCCGACAGCCCGCCGCGCACCGCGTACAGGATCACACCCAGGTGCACCAGCACGCACAGCGCCAGCACCATTGCGCTGATGCGCTGCCAGTACCAGCGCTTGGCGGCGCGCACGTACGCCTCGCTCATAGCTTGCCCCTGACCGCGGCGCGCGCCGCGCGCAGCTTCAGGCCGGCGATGCCGGCGGTCGGTGCGATCTGCTTCGGGCAGCGCTGGGTGCAGGAACCCTGCGTGTGGCAGGCGTGGCAGCCGGCGTCGCCGGCCACTGCGCGCAGCCGCTCGGCCTGCTCGACGTCGCGCTCGTCGTTGATCAGCGTCCATGCGCGGTTCAGCGCGGCCGGCCCGAGGAATTCCGGCCGCCAGCTGACCACGTCGCACGACGCGTAGCAGACGCCGCAGCCGATGCATTCGATGCCGGCGTTCGCCGCGGCGCGCGCCTTCGACGCCGGGTCGACGCGGGCGAACTCGTCATGCCGCGTCTTGTCGCCCTTGAACCGGCCTTTCGCCTTGGCCCACTTGTCGAAGAACTCGCGCATGTCGGTGGCGAGGTCCTTGATCACCGGCAGGTTCGACAGCGGCGCGATTTCGAGCTCGCCGTCGGCCGCGACCTTGGACACGTGGGTGCGGCAGGTCCAGCGCGCCACGCCGTTGACCGTCATCGCGCACGAGCCGCACATGCCGACCCGGCACGAGAACCGGTACGACAGCGTCGGGTCGAGCCGGCGCTGGATATAGGTGACGACGTCCAGCACCGTCTGGCTTTCCCGGCGCGGCACCTCGTAGGCGACGAAATCGCCTTCCTCGCCGCCGCGCCAGACCTTCACTTTCAGATTATTCGTCGTCATGCAAATTGCTCCGATGCCGGGCGGCCGGGATCATCCCCGCCGCCCGCATTCCTGGTCAGCTTCCCTGCAGGTTCTGCGCATTCGCGAAGAAGAAATCCTTCCACGAGTCCGGCACCACCTTGATCATGCCGATGTGATTCATGAACTTCGCGTAGGTCATCATGTTCTTCGGCGTGGTGGTGAATTCCACGTTCGGATCGTTCAGCATCTTCTCGATGCTCTCGACCGATTCCTTCGACTTCGCCACGCGCACGTACAGCTCGGCCGCCGCGTGCTTGTCCTTGTTGATCGTGTCGATCGCACTGGTGAACGCCTTCACGAACGCGCCGTACAGCTTCGGGTTTTCTTCCATGAATTTCTTGCTGGTCCAGATGACGTTGAAGGTGTGCGGGCCGCCCGTGACGTCATAGGAATTCAGCACCGTATGGATGCCGGGATTCTGCAGCTCGATGTACTGGTACGGCGGCGAGGTGAAGTGGCTGTCGATCTCGCTGCTGCCAGACAGCAGCGCGGCCATGCCGTCCGGATGCGACTGGGTCACGGTCAGCGAATCCAGCTTGTTCTGCTGACCGGGACCGAACGCCTGCTCGGCCGCCATCTGCAGCGTGATCGCCTGGATAGACACCTTCACCGCCGGCAGCGCGATCTTGTCCTTCTGCGTGAAGTCCTTGATCGTCTTCACGTTCGGGTTGCGGGTGTTCAGCAGCAGCGGCATCGAGTTCATCGCGCACACCGCGCGCACACCGAGGTTGCTGCGCGTCTTGGCCCACAGCGTGACGAACGGGCCGACGCCGCCCGAGGCGAACTGCAGGTCGCCCGACAGCAGCGCGTCGTTCATCACGTTGCCGCCGGCGAACTTGGCCCAGGTGACCTTGACGTCGTTCAGGCCGGCGGCCTTGGCTTCCTTCTCCATCAGCTTGCCGTCCTGCATCACCATCAGCGGCAGGTAGCTGATGCCGTACTGCTGCGCGATCTTCACCTCGTCCAGCTCGGCGAAGGCGCTGGCGCTCAGTCCGAAGAACAGGCTGCCGGCGACCAGCAAGGATGCTCCGATGTTTCGCTTGTTCATGTTGTTGTCTCCTTCGTTATCGAATGACGACTCGCGGACGGCATTGCGACGTGCCCGCGTCCTGCATGCGCCGCGCGGGTGCGCGGCGAATTCCTTCGATACTTCCGGCCGGCCCGTGAAGGGAGGCCGACATCACGCG
>JBQCGO010000105.1:0-2710 GCA_051955575.1 Burkholderiaceae bacterium | reverse complement strand
GCGTGCCGCCGAGAAACAGTTCGCGCTTGCCGGACTTGTCCATGATTTCGTAACCGCCGAAGCGCAGCGCCTCGCGCTCGTCATCGACGCCGAACTCCACCACGCTGTACTGGTCGCTGTTGTAGATCAGGTTCATCGTCACTCCTGTGCGGGGGTTGGTCGTTGTTGCCACGAGGAAGAGATGGTGCCGTTTCGCGGCGATTTCAAGTCGGACGGTCCGATGCGGAAAAAGTGCCGCGTCCGGCCGAAGCGGTTGACATGCACGACCGCGTTTACGGCAATCAATGCGCTGCCGGGCGGTTCAGATGACATCAAGTGGCATTAAATGACATCAGCCGGCGCTTCCTCCCGTCGCGATGTCGGCAGTCAACGCGAGCCAGCCGTCGTAAGGCGGCGCACTCAGCGCGGCACGGATCGCATCGAGATGCATGGTGGTCGCCAGGCCGATATAGAGCCGCGCCGGACGGGTGCGCAGGATGCGGTCGAGCGAGACGCGCAAGGTCAGGTTGCCGGTGCAGCAAAAGCAGCCGGGCGCGATGCGGGTGACCGCCACGCCGGGCAGGTCGGCGAGACGCGCGGCGTCGAGGTTTCCACTTGGCAAACCTTCGAGCAGCACCGCGATCGTGCCGTTCCCGAGGGCCGGAGCGGCCGCGACCGCCTCGGCGATCGCGGCTTCCCGCGATGCGCCGGTGACTAGCGTGGCGGGAATCATCGGAGCCTTGCCGCGCAGCCGGTACGCTTGGCCGCGCGGAATGAGAGACTGATCAGAGACGGATCGAAGAGAAACAGATCAAAGGCTAAAGGCTGTTAGATCAAAGACTGTTAGATCAAAGACTGTTGCGGCGCGCGAGCTTGCCCGGTTCGACGCCGAGTTGCTTGAGCTTGCGGTACAGGTGGGTGCGTTCCAGGCCGGTGCGCTCTGCCACACGGGTCATGCTGCCGTTCTCGCGTACCAGGTGGAATTCGAAATAGGCACGTTCGAAAGCATCGCGCGCTTCACGCAGCGGCAGTTCGAACGAGGTGCCGAACGCGGCCTCGGCCGCTTGCGGGTAATTGGCCGGTGCCGGCGCGAAATGATGCGGCTGGGCGTTGTCGGCATGCGCATGCGTCGTCACTTGCGGCGCCGCCGCGACCGTACCGACCGTGCCGGCTGGCGCCGCCGGTCGCGCGGCATACGGCGTGCCGTAGGTCCGCACCGGTTCCGGCGGCGTGCGCGACAGCCCCTGCTGCACCGCCTTCAGCAGCTTCTGCAATGCGATCGGCTTTTCCAGGAAATTGAGCGCGCCGATGCGCGTGGCCTCCACCGCGGTGTCGATCGTCGCATGTCCCGACATCATGATCACCGGCATCGTCAGCAGGCCGTCGCGCTGCCATTCCTTCAACAACGTGACGCCGTCGGTGTCCGGCATCCAGATGTCGAGCAGCACCAGGTCCGGCGTCATGCCAGCGCGCTGCTCGCGCGCCTGCTGCGCGTTTTCGGCGGTGGTTACCACATGGCCCTCGTCGCCCAGGATCTCGGACAGGAGTTCCCGGATGCCCATCTCGTCGTCCACTACCAGAATGTTCGCCATGTTCGTTGCAGTCCTCGTTTCGATTGCGCGGACGCCTGCGTAATCTCGCGATCACGCGGCCGGCGAGTCCGGCGCGGCACCTTCGGAATTTACCAACTTTAACAGCAAAATCAACACTCTCGCTCCCGTCTCCGGCGCTTCGCGGTTCTGGATGTCGATGCGCCCGCCATGTTCCTCGACGATCTTTTTCACCACGGCAAGTCCGAGGCCGGTGCCGCGCGATTTCGAGGTCACGTAAGGCTCGAACGCGCGCGGCAGCACCTTGTTCGAAAAACCGGGACCATTGTCGGCGATGGCGAGCCGGACCGCGGTGCGCGCTGCGCCGCCGGCCTCGCCGTAGCGCACCGCTTCGGTGACGATGTCGATGCGCGGTGCGACCCCGCGCGCGTCCGACTCGGCCACCGCATCCTGCGCGTTCTGCAGCAGGTTGTGGATCACCTGCCGCAGCCGGGTGGAATCGCCCATCACGTGCGGCAAGTCCGGCGCGAGCGACGCCCGGATCGTGCCGCGCTCGACCGCGTCACTGTACAGATGCAATATCTCGCCGATGAGTTCATTCAGGTCGAGCGCCTCGAGCGCGGCGGTCGGCGTCTTCGCGTAGTCGCGGAAGTCGTCGACCATGCGCTTCATCGCGCTGACCTGGTTAACGATGGTGGTGGTCGCGCGCGACAGGATCGCCGCATCGGGCGGCGCCAGCCGGTCTTCCAGCTTCATCTGCAGCCGCTCGGCGGACAGTTGGATCGGCGTCAGCGGATTCTTGATCTCGTGCGCCAGCCGCCGCGCAACCTCGCCCCAGGCCACCGAGCGCTGCGCCGAGATCACGTCGGTGATGTCGTCGAACACCACGACATAGCCGTCGCGCCCCTGCAGCGGCAACCGCGAGCCGCGCGCCAGCAGCGCAATGTTTCCGCTGCCGTCGTCGGCGCCGCCGGCATCGCCGTCGGTGCGCGGGATTTCGATCTGCCGCTGCCAGTGACTGCCACCGGCCGGCCGCGCGTCCTGCGCGGAAAATCCGGTGACGACCGCCTCGGCGAACGGTCCCATCCCGGGCACCGCGTCGAGCGGCTGGCCGAGATGGCGCGCCAGGTCCTGCTGCAGGATTCGGTGCACCGACGCGTTGCAGGTCACCAGCCGGAACG
>JBQCGO010000104.1:0-5708 GCA_051955575.1 Burkholderiaceae bacterium | reverse complement strand
CGTGACCGATTTCGAATTCCAGTGCCTGCACGGCATGGGCGAGTCGCTGTACGACCCGATCGTCGGTGACGCCGCCGTCCGCGAAGCGACGCCCGGCCTGCCCGCGCCGGTGCGCTGCCGGATCTATGCGCCGGTCGGCGCGCACGACGCGCTGCTGCCGTACCTGGTGCGGCGACTGCTGGAAAACGGCGCGAACGGCTCGTTCGTGCACCGCATCCTCGACCCCACGATCCCGGTCGAGGCGCTGGTCGCCGATCCGCCGGCCGAGGCCGCCGCGCTCGGCGGCGCGCCGCATCCGGCGATCCCGCTGCCGGCGGCGCTGTTCGGCGACGAACGCGCCAATGCCGCCGGTATCGATCTCGCCGACGAACGCGCGTTGCGCGAGCTCGACGCTGCACTGCGCGAGCAAGGCGGCACGCCGTTCCATGCGGCGCCGCCGTTCGGCGCAGAAGGGCCGACGCTGGCGGTGACCAACCCCGCCGACCGGCGCGACACGGTGGGACGGGCAACGGTCGCCGCGGCCGCCGACATCGACCGGGCGCTGGCAGCGGCGGCAGCGTCCTCGTGGCCGGCGACCGCGCCGGCGCAACGCGCGGCGCGCCTGTGCGACGCTGCCGACCGGATCGAGGCGGACCGCGCGGCGCTGTGCGCGCTGCTGGTGCGCGAAGCCGGCAAGACGCTGCCCAACGCGCTGGCCGAGGTGCGCGAGGCGACCGATTTCCTGCGCTATTACGCGGCGCGGGCGGCCGAGTTCGAGGCGGAGTCGGAGCAAGGGGCGGACCCCGCGGCCGCGGAAGACGGCGCGCCGCTCGGCCCGGCCGCCTGCATCAGTCCGTGGAATTTCCCGCTGGCGATCTTCGTCGGCCAGGTCGCGGCGGCGCTCGCGGCCGGCAACCCGGCGCTGGCCAAGCCGGCCGAGCAGACGCCGCTGGTCGCTGCGTGCGCGGTGGCGCTGCTGCATGCGGCCGGCGTGCCGCCCGAGGCGCTGCAACTGCTGCCCGGGGACGGCGAGACCGGCGCGCGCCTGGTCGCCGACGCGCGGGTGAAAGCGGTGCTGTTCACCGGCTCGACCGAGGTCGCGCGGCAGATCCACCGCCGGCTCGCGCGGCGTGCCGTTCAGGAGGGTGCGGAAATTCCGCTGATCGCCGAGACCGGCGGTCAGAACGCGATGATCGTCGATTCCAGCGCGCTGCCGGAGCAGGTGGTGCAGGACGTGCTGCGCTCGGCGTTCGACAGCGCCGGCCAGCGCTGCTCGGCGCTGCGGGTGCTGTGCCTGCAGGAAGAGATCGCCGACCGGACGCTGGCGATGCTCGACGGTGCGCTGCGCGAGCTCGCGATCGGCGATCCGGCGCGGCTGTCGACCGATGTCGGGCCGTTGATCGATGCCGATGCACGGCAGCGGCTCGCCGACCATGTCGAGCGGATGCGGCGCGCCGGTCATCGCGTGACGCAACTGCCGTTGCCGGCGCACTGCGGGCATGGCAATTTCTTCCCGCCGACGGTGATCGAGATCGACGCGATCGCGCAATTGCCGGGCGAGGTGTTCGGCCCGGTGCTGCACGTGCTGCGCTTTTCGCGCGATGCGCTGCCGCGACTGATCGACGCGATCCATGCGACCGGCTACGGACTGACGATGGGTGTGCAGACGCGGCTGGACGAAACCGTCGCCGCGGTCGCCGCCGTCGCGCGAGTCGGCAACCTCTACGTGAACCGCAACATGGTCGGCGCCGCGGTCGGCGTGCAGCCGTTCGGCGGCGAAGGATTGTCGGGCACCGGCCCGAAGGCGGGCGGGCCGCTGATCCTGCGCCGGCTGCGGCGCGAGCGCAGCGCCTGTCCCGGACTGCCTCCGGCGCTGGCGGCGCGCACCAGGCCGGGAACGGTCGACGGCGCATCGGTTGCCGCGCTGCATGCCTGGCGCGGCTGGCTGCGCGACACCGGGCGCGAGCGCCTGCTCGCGTTTACCGACGCCTGCGCCGCCGCCTCGCCGGCCGGGCTCGCGCTCGATCTGCCGGGGCCGACCGGGGAACGCAACACGCTGGCGTTCGCGCCGCGCGGCGTCGTGCTGTGCGCCGCCGGCGACGGCGACGCGCTGCTGCGGCAACTCGCCGCGGTCCTGGCGACCGGCAACCGGGCGGCGCTGACGAGGGAAGGGCTCGGTTGGTTGCAGGCAGGCTTGCCGGCGCCGTGCGCGGCGCGAATCGACCGGTTCGGCGACGCAGCGCCGGCGATCGCGCTGGCCGATGCCGGGCAGGCTGTGGCGCTGCGCGAAATGCTGGCCGAGCGCGACGGGCCGCTGATGGCCGTCGTCGAATGCGCCGGCGATGTTCCACCGCCGCTGTGGCGGCTGGTCGTCGAGCGGGCGCTGTCGGTCAATACCGCAGCCGCCGGCGGCAATGCGGCGCTGCTGGCGCTGTGATTTCCCATCCTCCGGCCGCTTCCTGAGCGACAGCAATTGCCCGCCGCAAACGGTTGAACTCCCGCAACCGCTGCCGGTCAGGCGGGAATGGGACGCGCAGCGCGAATCGGACTCTGGATCGTCGGCATCATTGTCGGCGTCGCGGTGGTACTCGCCGTCACGGTGTCGGTGTTCGACTGGAATCGCCTCAAGCCGTGGATCAACCATCGCGTCAGCGAATCGATCGGCCGCGAGTTCGCGATCCGCGGCGACCTGTCGGTGCACTGGCGCCACGCAGGCGAAGCGACGACCGGCTGGCGCCGGCTGGTTCCGTGGCCGCAGATCGAAGCCAACGACATCGTGCTGGCCAACGCCGACTGGACCGGCGCCAAGGACAACATGGTGCACGTCGGCAAGGTGGCAGTGTCGCTGAACCCGCTGCCGCTGCTGGCGAAGACCGTCTCGATGCCCTATCTCGAAGTCGACGCCCCGCAAGTGCTGCTGCAGCGCGACGACCAGGGCCGCAACAACTGGACCTTCAAGAACAGCGACAACCAGCCGTCGTCCTGGAACTTCCAGCTCAACCAGAGCGCGCTGCGCGACGCCTCGCTGCATTTCATCGACACCAGCCTGAAGCTCGACTTGCGCGCAACCGCCGACACGCTCGACCAGCCGGGCCGCTACGGGCTGTCGTGGAAACTGTCGGGCACCTTCGACAAGCTGCCGATCAGCGGCGGGGGCAAGGCGGGCGCGATCCTGTCGCTGCAGGACCGCAAGACGCCGTACCCGGTCCAGGCGTCGGCCAAGGCGGGCGAGACCGCGATCGAGGCGGAGGGCACGCTGACCGATCCGGCCCACCTGTCGGGGCTGGACCTGAAGCTGAAGATTTCCGGCGCGAGCCTGGCGCAGCTATACCCGATCACCGGCATCGTGCTGCCGGAAACGCCGCTGTTTTCCACCGCCGGCCACCTGATCGGCGCACTGAAACCCGGCGGCGGCGACTGGCGCTATGAAGATTTCACCGGCAGTATCGGCGACAGCGATCTGTCCGGCACGCTCGCCTACCTGACCAAGAAACCGCGACCGCTGCTGCAAGGCAAGGTCCAATCGAAAGTGCTGCGCATCGACGACCTCGCCGCACTGGTCGGCTCTGACCCGAAGAAGGCGCGGGTGGCGCGCGGCGACAAGACGCCGCAGCCGCCGAACAAGGTGCTGCCGGTCGAGAAGTTCCGCACCGACCGCTGGCACGACCTCGACATCGACGTCGAATTCGAAGGCAAGAAGATCGTCAGCAAGAAGGTGCCGGCCGATACGCTCTCGACCAAGATCAAGCTGCAGGACAGCGTACTGACGCTGTCGCCGCTGCACGTCGGCATGGCCGACGGCACGCTGGACGGCGACATCCGGCTCGACGGCAAGGAAGAGCCGTTGAAGGGCAAGATGACCGTGTCGGCGCGCCACCTGCAGCTGAAGCGGCTGTTTCCGGCGATGCAGACCGGCAAGGCGCGCGTCGGCCAGCTGAACGGCGACCTGTCGCTGACCTCGATCGGCAACTCGCCCGCCGCGCTGCTCGGCAATGCCGACGGCAACATCACGATGCTGGTCAACCAGGGCACGATCAGCCGCCTGCTTCTGGAAGAGATCGGCCTGAATCTCGGCTCGGTGGTGGTGACCAAGCTGTTCGGCGACAAGGCGGTCCAGCTCGACTGCATGGCCGGTGACATCCCGGTGCACGACGGCGTGCTGACGATGCAGACCTTCGTCGTCGATACCGACGCCGCGCTCCTGACCATGACCGGCACGGTGAACATGGCCAAGGAAACGCTGGACCTGACGATCCACCCGAAGACCAAGGGTTTCCGGCTGCTGTCGCTGCGCTCCCCGATCCATATCCGCGGCACCTTCAAAAATCCGGACGTGGGCATCGACACCGGCCTGGTGGCGCTGAAGGCCGGCGCCGCGGCGGTGCTTGGCACGATTGCCGCGCCGCTGGCCGCCCTGGTGCCGCTGATCAATCCCGGCGACCAGAAGGACGTGCAGTGCGGCCAGCTGCTGAAGTCGGTTCGCAAATAGACGGTTGCGTCAGGAGCCACCCGGATCCCGGCTGTCCGCATCCATCGGGTCCCGTTGTCCCGCCCCGAATTCCCTGCGTTACGGCCCCCGAATGCATCCGTCTCGTTCCACCGGCAAGGATTGTGGACAAGCCTGTGGAAAACATCCGCATCCGCTGGGGACAACCGTACGAGTTCGGCCACGCCCGGAAATTATGCAGAGACCGGCCCATCGCCATACAGGGTTTACGCAAGCGGTTTTGCAGCGGCCAAGGGATTGATCCGAAACGACCTTTGGCGCTTATTCACAAAATAGCGCAAACCTCATCATCACCATCATCTTGATTTACAAGCTTGACGTTAACAACAACGGCGAAGCGAAACGCGGCGCGCAATGCGGAAACGGCCGGTTGCCGGCAACCTTGCCGGACGCAAGAAATTCCCGGCACCCCTGTAACTTCATCAAGGCAGGTTCGATTTCCAGCAGGCATCGTCCCCGCGAAAGCGGGCACCCATGTGGCCGAGTGCAATGCATTCCTGCGTTCGCGGGAATGACGATCCCTTGACTGGACGGCATTGCCGGCATGCCTGCACAGGAAAACCATGCCGGCGGGAATCACTGTCATTCCCGGCGCCGCAATGGATGCAATGCGCACCCGCGCCGTAGATCGCATAACCGTCCAGGCGCTCACGCCGGGATACCGCCGCACGCTTGCAGCGCCGGCTTCCGGTATGACCGGTTTTGTTTATTGTTTTTCCGGTTTACAGATTGGTAATAGCAGTTAACGCCGCCCGAATCTGTGTACAAGCCGAGAAAAGCGAACCGAATCAACGTCCTGGCGCGTTCGAAATCGCGGGATAAGAGCTGCGCCGGATGCGGGCTTTTTCTTGACAACTTCGGACCCGAATCCGGAAAACCGCGTTATCCAGAACCCATCCACCGTTTTTCCACAGGTTTGCCCACAACCCGGCTCGACCACCCCGGTTCAACCGCCCCACAACTGTCCGAGCAGTGAACAGACCGCGGCAATCGCCGGTTCGTCGCGCCGGCGCGCCAAGGCGATGAACGACAGTTCGGTCGACAGGCTGACCGCGTCGGCGATCACCAGGCCGTGCGCGTGGGCTTCGGCCAGCGCGATCGATTCCCGTATCAGCGACAGGCCGACGCCGGACTTCACCAGGTCGAGCATCGACGGTTCCTGGTCGACCAGCGCAACCTTGTTCGGCGTGACGCGGTGCTGGGCGAAGACCTTCGTCAGCAA
>JBQCGO010000103.1:0-3375 GCA_051955575.1 Burkholderiaceae bacterium | reverse complement strand
GCCCGGCGTTCGAGGCGCCGACCGCGCACGGCCGCTTCTTGCCGTCCAGCGCGAGCGCGTACATGTCGATGTCGTCGCACCAGAAGACGTCGTTGAATTTCTGCCGCAGCGCGCTCGCCTGCTGCTCTAGCGCCTGCGCCAGTCGCTCGTCGCCAAGCAGCCGCGCCAGGTGCGCGGCCTGGCGCTTGGCGTCGTACACATAGCCCTGCACCTCGCACAGCGCGATCGGTGCCTCGGCGAGCCGGCCGTCGCGGTGGAAGATCGAATCGTGCGAATCCTTCCAGCCCTGCTGCGCGAGGCCGCTCTCGGTGTAGCGCGCGTACTCGACGAAACCGTCGCCGTCGCGGTCGCCGTATTGGTCGATCCAGTTCAGGGCATTGAGGATGTTGGGCCAGATCGAGCGGATGAAATCGAGGTCGCCGGTGCGCTGATGATAGGCGCCCGCCAGCCCGACGAACAGCGGCGTGGCGTCGACCGTGCCGTAGTAGCGGCGAAACGGGATCTCGCCCAGTTCTGCCAGTTCGCCCTGGCGAGCCTCGTGCAGGATCTTGCCGGGTTCGGCGTCGCGTGCCGGATCGTGTTCGGTGGCCTGGGTGGCGGCGAGGAAACCGAGCACGCCCCTGGCGAGCTGCGGATCGATCCAGAGATATTCCCAGGCGGTGAGGATGCCGTCGCGGCCGAACGTGGTCGAGTACCAGGGCAGGCCGGCGTACGGGTACTCGCCCTCGGGCAAGTCGGTGGTCAGCATGATGATGTCGGCGGTGGAGCGGTCGATCCAGCTGTTGAACATCGGATCGGAACTGACGATCTTGCAGCGCTGGCGCAGGTGCGACTGCATGGCCTCGTTCTTGCGCGAGAACGCGGTGAAGTATTGACTGAGCGGCGGCGTCGCATTGCCTTGCTCGCAGCCGATCGCGAAGTAGAAGTGCGCGTCCTGCTTCGGGTCGAGGCCGACGTCGAACTCGACGCGGTCCGCTTCGATCCGCCGCGGCGCCGGCTCGAAGCGCAGGCGCGTGCGGCGTACCGTCTCGTCGAGGCCGCGATAGCCGAGCACGACTTCGTCGGCACGGATTTCCGGCGGGAGCTCCTGGCCGCGCCGCGAGCGGTGGTAGCCGCGCACCTCGAAGATGTCCTTGTAGTCGGCGCCGAACAGCAGCGAGAGCCGGGTTTCGACCCGCTCCAGCCCGAAGTTGGTGATGCGCACGTGTTCGTAGCAGGCATCGTCGTACAGCAGCTTGGCGCGGAACAGGTGGAGAGTGCCTTTCGGAATCGGCTCCCCGCCGTCCGGATGCAGGTCGGGATTCATCAGTTCGATGACGAACAGGCCGTTGCCTTCCTTGACGGTGGAATTGAGGAACATCGGCCGCATCCCGTCGAGCTGCAGTTCGAGGTGCGACAGGAAACAGGTGTCGGCGTAGTAGATGCCTTCCTCGCCCATGCCGATCGGCTGGATGTCGCCGAAGCGGTCGAACAGTGCGAACGTTTCGTCGTGCTTCAGCACGCGGCGCCGTTCGTCGGCCGGGGAGGCGGCCGCGAGGATGTACCACTGGTCGCCGAATCGGATTTTCTGGATCATCGGGCTATCCTGTCAGCGCGGGCCGGCATCCGGCCGCGATGCGGATCGCACGCGGCGATCCGCTGTTCGTAGAGGCGCAGGTAATCGTTCGCCATGCGGCGCGCGGTGAACCGGCGCTCGAATGCCGCGCGGCAGGCCCGCCGGTCGATCGCGCCGATGCGCGACGCGGCCGCGACCGCTTCGTCCTGGCTGGTCACCATGAAGCCCGTCACGCCTTCCTCGACGATTTCCGGCACTGCCCCGTTCGGGTAGGCGACCACCGGCGTGCCGCAGGCAAACGCTTCGATCATCACCAGTCCGAAGGGTTCTGGCCAGTCGATCGGAAACAGCAGCGCGTCCGCGCGTTCGAGCAGCGCGCGTTTTTCCGGCTGACCGATCTCGCCGATGTAGGTCACGTGCGGCTTGCGGAACAGCGGCTCGATCACCTCGCTGAAGTAGGCCTCGTCGGCCGGATCGATCTTGGCGCCGATGATCAGCGGCATGCCGCAGCGCTCGGCGATCTCGATGGCCCGGTCCACCCGCTTCTCGCGCGAGATGCGGCCGACGAAGGCGAAGTAGCCGCCGGTCTCGGTCGAGCAGGCGTAGAGGTCTTCCGGCAGGCCGTGGTGGACGGTGCCGACCCAGTTCGCCGACGGCTGCGGTAGCCGCTGGTGGTTCGAGATCGAGATCAGCGGGACGTCGGCGAACTCGCGGTACAGCGGCCCCAGTTCCGGCAGGTCGACCCGGCCGTGGATCGTCGACACGTGCGGCCGGCCGAGCGAGGCGGCCAGCGGGAAGTGCAGGTAGTCGGTGTGAAAGTGGACGAGATCGAACTCGCTCGCCGACCGGCGCAACCGTTCGAACGCGATCATGTGATAGGCGAGCCAGGAATGGTCGCCGGGAACGGGGCGGATGCTGCGGCCGATCGGCGCGACCAGCCGGGCGCCGGTGACAGAGTCGCCCGCGCCGAACAGCGTGACGTCGTGTCCGAGTTCGACCAGTTCCTCGGTGAGATATGAAATGACGCGTTCGGTGCCGCCGTAAGCCTTGGGAGGAATGCTTTCGAATAGCGGTGCCACCTGTGCGATTTTCATGGCCATCCTTTTCACGGCATGACCATGCCGGTGGCGTCGGGCGGTTCGACATGCCCGATGTGATACGGCATCGCAATTCAGGCCGCCTGCGATCCTCCAGGTCGACCGGAAGAGAGCAGCTTTCAGAGTTGAGGAAATTTCACCTTTCGACCGGGTGAAAATCAATTTGTTCACTTCAACAGATCAGCGCCGGGACTTGCCGCAGCGGTGCGGCGCAATGGTGCTCGCCCGGCATGCGGCCGGCCGGACCTGCCGCTGCACGGAACGCGCAGTATCAGGAAAAGGGACAACCGGATGGTGGAAAGCGATGCGATGGCGACGGCGTCCCGCGCTGTCGGGCGAGCGCCCTGTCCGCGTGACGATTGCCGTGCAATGCCGGCCCGGCATGCGGAGGAGCGCGGCTACATCTCGTTGGCGAGGTACTCGTATTGCCGGGTATCGATATGGGAGATGCGCCACTCGACGGGCTGGTTGTTGTAGGAGAAGGCGATGCGGCGGATTTCCAAGAGCGGGGCGCCGGGCGCGAGCTGCAATAGCGTGGCCTGCTCGGGCGTGGCGAGCGCGGCGCGCAGGCGCTCCTCGATGCGGATCACGTTCAGGCCGAACTCGGCCTGGTACAGGCTGTAGAGGGTGCCGGCACGCTGGCGCAGCATGGGCTCGGTCAAGCCGGCAAACAGCGCCTCGGGCAGGACGATGTCGTCGATCACCACCGGCTTGCCGTGCAGG
>JBQCGO010000102.1:0-7650 GCA_051955575.1 Burkholderiaceae bacterium | reverse complement strand
CTACGTCGACGAGGGCGCCATGGTCGACACCTGGGCAACCGTCGGTTCCTGCGCACAGATCGGCAAGAATGTTCACCTGTCAGGCGGTGTCGGCATCGGCGGCGTGCTCGAGCCCATGCAAGCCAATCCGACCATCATCGAGGACAACTGCTTCATCGGCGCGCGTTCCGAGATCGTCGAGGGTGTGATCGTCGAGGAAAACTCGGTGATCTCGATGGGCGTCTACATCGGCCAGTCGACCAAGATCTACGATCGCGCCACCGGCGAGGTCAGCTACGGCCGCATCCCGGCCGGCTCGGTGGTGGTGTCGGGCAGCCTGCCGTCGGCCGATGGCAAGTACAGCCTGTACTGCGCGGTGATCGTCAAGCGCGTCGACGCCAAGACCCGCGCCAAGACCGGCATCAACGAACTGCTGCGCGAAGCCTGATTCCGGCCTCCGGCCTCGTCCGGCGCGTTCGATTCGATCACGACAACGATAATCAGGGAGAACTTCATGGCAATGGACCGGCTGTTCGCATTGATGAAGGAAAAGAGCGCGTCGGACATGTTCATGGCGGTCAATTCGCCGATCCACCTGAAGATCAACGGCGGGCTGGTGCCGATCAATCAGCAGAAGATGGATCAGGTGACCATCATGTCGCTGCTGTCCGAAGTGGTCCCGGCGGCGCGACTGGCCGAACTGGAGCGCGACAACGAACTGAACGTCGGCATCCCGGTATCGGGTGTCGGCAGCTTCCGGCTGTCGGCGTTCCGCCAGCGCGGCAGCATCTCAGCAGTGTTCCGCTTCATCCCGTACCAGATCCCGGAAATGGCCGAGCTCGGTCTGCCGCCGGTGCTTTCCGAGCTGGTGCTGCGCAAGCGCGGACTGGTGCTGGTAGTCGGCGCGACCGGCTCCGGCAAGTCGACCACCATCGCGTCGATGCTGAACCACCGCAACCAGCGGCAGGCCGGCCACATCCTGACGCTGGAAGACCCGATCGAATTCCTGTTCCGCAACAGCAAGTCGATCGTCAACCAGCGCGAGATCGGCGTCGATGCGGACGACCTCGACACTGCGCTGAAGAACGCGCTGCGCCAGGCGCCCGACTGCATCCTGATCGGCGAGATCCGCGACAAGGAAACCATGGGCGCCGCGCTCGCCTACGCGCAGTCCGGTCATCTCGTCGTCTCGACGCTGCATGCAAACAATGCCTATCGCGCGCTGAACCGGATCATCGGCTTCTACCCTCTGGAGAACCGGCCGGCGATGCTGCAGGATCTCGCCTCCACGCTCGGCGCGATCATCGCGCAGCGGCTGGTCAAGGCGGTCGACGGCAACCGTCGCGCCGCGGTGGAGGTAATGCTCAACACCACGCACATCGCCGAACTGATCGAGCAGGGCAATCTGAACCAGATCAAGGACGCAATCGAGCAAAGCCTGTCGCCCGGCTCGCAGAGTTTCGAACAGGCGCTGCTGCAACTGATCAAGGATGGCACCGTGACGCAGGACGAGGCGCTCGCCAACGCCGACTCGCCGACCAATCTCTACTGGCTGCTGAACAACCAGCAGCCGGAAAAGGCCAAACCGCAGGAACCGCCGCCGTCCGATGCGGCGACTTTCACCGAATTCACGCTCAATGTCTGACCATCCGATGGCCATCGTCCTCCACGGCATCCCGAACTGCGACCAGGTCAGGAAGGCGCGCGGCTGGCTGGACGAACGCGGGCTGCCCTACCGTTTTCACGACTTCAGGAAGGCCGGCATCGATCCGGCAGCGCTCGCCTCCTGGGAGCGCGTGCTCGGCTGGGAAGCGCTGCTGAACCGCCGCGGCACCACCTGGCGCGCGCTGTCCGATGCGCAGCGCGCCGCGGTGGTCGACGCCGCCTCGGCCTGCGCCGCGATGATCGAGGCGCCGAGCCTGATCAAGCGCCCGCTGCTCGACCTCGACGGCAGCTACCACGCCGGCTTTTCCGAATCCGCCTACGCTTCGCTGTTCCCCAACCTTTCCGACCGCCCATGAGCGCCACCCTCGCCCTGACCGAAGAACTGATCGCGCTGTCCTCGGTGACACCGGACGACGGCGGCTGCCAGGCGCTGATCGCGCGCCGGCTGGCCGCCATCGGCTTCGCCTGCGAAACCGTCCGCTCCGGCGACGTCACCAACCTGTGGGCGCGGCGGGGCGACGCGCAGCCGCTGCTGGTGTTCGCCGGCCACACCGACGTGGTGCCGACCGGCCCGCTCGATCGCTGGCGCTCGCCGCCGTTCGCGCCTTCCCGGCGCGATGGCCGCCTGTACGGCCGCGGCGCGGCGGACATGAAGACTTCGCTCGCGGCGATGGTGATCGCGACCGAGGAATTCGTCGCCGCTCACCCGTCGCACAAGGGTTCGATCGGCTTCCTGCTGACCAGCGACGAGGAAGGCCCGGCGACCGACGGCACCGTGGTGGTCTGCGAGGCGCTGCGCGCGCGCGGCGAGCGGCTCGACTACTGCATCGTCGGCGAGCCGACCTCGGTCGAGACGCTCGGCGACATGATCAAGAACGGCCGCCGCGGCACGATGTCCGGCCGGCTCACCGTCAAAGGTGTGCAGGGCCACATCGCCTACCCGCACATGGCGAAGAATCCGATCCATCTCGCAGTGCCGGCGCTGGCCGCACTCGCCGCCGAAGTCTGGGACGAGGGCAACGCGTACTACGCGCCGACCTCGTGGCAGATGTCGAACATCCACGGCGGCACCGGCGCGACCAACGTGATCCCGGGCGAGGTCGTGATCGACTTCAACTTCCGCTTCTCGACCGCCAGCACCGCCGACGGGCTGCAGCGGCGGGTGCACGCGATTCTCGACCGCCACGACCTCGATTACGCCCTCGCCTGGACCGTCGGCGGCCAGCCGTTCCTGACGCCGAAGGGGGAACTGTCCGACGCGCTGTCGGCCGCGATCCGCGCCGAGACCGGCGTCGAGACCGAACTGTCGACCTCGGGCGGCACGTCCGACGGCCGCTTCATCGCGTCGATCTGCCCGCAGGTGATCGAGTTCGGCCCGACCAACGCGAGCATCCACAAGATCGACGAGTACGTGGACATCGACGACATCGATCCGCTGAAGAACATCTACCGCCGCACGCTTGAAAACCTGCTGCGCTGAGCGGCATCGCCGCCGGCGCGCCACCGCCCTTTTCGCATGAATTCTCCCGCTTCCGTGTTCCAGACCGTCCGCGACCTGCTGCGCCATGCGGTCAGTCGCTTTTCCGCCGCCGGCCTGTTCTTCGGCCACGGCAGCAGCAACGCCTACGACGAGGCGGCCTACCTGATCCTGCATACGCTGCGCCTGCCGCTGGACCGGCTCGAACCCTTCCTCGACGCCCGCCTGCTGCCTGAGGAGATCGACGCGGTGCTGCAGGTGATCGGCCGCCGCGCGGACGAGCGCGTCCCGGCCGCCTACCTGACGCACGAAGCCTGGCTCGGCGACTACCGCTTCTACGTCGACGAGCGGGTGATCGTGCCGCGCTCCTTCCTGGCCGAGCTGATTCCCGACCGCTTCGCGCCGTGGATCGCCGATCCCGACGCGACCGCCGACGTGCTGGACCTGTGCACCGGCTCCGGCTGCCTGCCGGTGCTGCTGGCCGATGCGTTTCCGAATGCGCACGTCGACGCGGTCGACCTGTCGCCGGACGCGCTCGCGGTCGCACGCCGCAACGTCGCCGATTACGGCCTCGACGACCGCATCGCCCTGTTCGAGTCCGATCTCTACGCCGCGCTGCCGCCGCGCCGCTACGACCTGATCGTCAGCAACCCGCCCTACGTCAACGCGACGTCGATGGCCGCGCTGCCCGAGGAATACCGGCACGAGCCGCAGATGGCACTGGCCGGCGGCGCGGACGGCATGAATCTGGTGCGACGCATCGTCGCCGGCGCTGCCGCCCGGCTGAACCCGGACGGCGTGCTGGTCGTCGAAATCGGCAACGAGCGCGACCATGCCGAGGCGGCGTTCCCCGGCCTCGAGCTGACCTGGCTGACCACGAGCGCCGGCGACGACATGGTGTTCCTGCTGACGGCGGAGCAACTGGCGGATTACCGCCCCTGAAACCTTTCTGAAGCCGGGCTGCCGTTCGCCACCCCGCGCTCGCCGCTTCCGTCCCGGCCGCTGCCGGGACGCCATCGTCCAGCCATACCGATGATCCGATTCCAGCAAGCCAGCCTTTCCCGCGGCGTCAAGCCGCTCCTCGACCATGCCGACCTCACCCTGAATCCGGGCGAGAAAATCGGCCTGATCGGCGCCAACGGCGCGGGCAAATCCAGCGTGTTCGCGCTGCTGCGCGGCGAGTTGCACCCGGACGAAGGCAGCGTCGATTTCCCGGCCGGCTGGCGGCTCGCGCACGTGGCGCAGGAAACCCCCGCGCTGGAGCGGTCGGCGCTCGACTACGCGATCGACGGCGACGCGCGGCTGCGCGCGCTGGAGCGCGAACTGGCCGCGGCGGAAGACGACGGCGACGGCACCCGGATCGCCGAACTGCACGCGGCGCTGGCCGACGCCGACGCCTACACGGTGCGCTCGCGCGCCGAGCGGCTGCTGACCGGGCTTGGTTTTTCTGAAGCGCAGATGGCGCAGCCGGTAGCGAGCTTCTCGGGCGGTTGGCGCATGCGGCTGAATCTGGCGCAGGCACTGATGTGCCCGTCCGACCTGCTGCTGCTGGACGAACCGACCAACCATCTCGACCTCGACGCGATCCTGTGGCTGGAAGACTGGTTGAAGCGTTACGCCGGCACGCTGATCGTGATTTCCCATGACCGCGATTTCCTCGACGGCATCGTCGGCGTGATCGTGCAGATCGACGAGCGGCGCTTCAAGCGCTACAGCGGCAACTATTCCGCGTTCGAGCGTCAGCGCGCCGCCCAGTTGGTCCTGGCGCAGAGCGCGCTGGAAAAGCAGGCGCGCCAGCGCGCCCATCTGCAGTCGTTCATCGACCGCTTCAAGGCGCAGGCGACCAAGGCGCGCCAGGCGCAGAGCCGTATAAAGGCGCTGGCGCGGATGGAAGAGCTGGCGCCGCTGCGCGCGGCGGCCGAATTCAGCTTCGAATTCCGCGAGCCGGCCAGCGCGCCGAATCCGCTACTGCTGATGGACGGCGTCGATGCCGGCTACCGCGCGGGCGACCAGGCCCGACCGATCGTCCGCGGCATCGACTTCTCGCTGCAGAACGGCCAGCGCATCGGCCTGCTCGGCGTCAACGGCGCCGGCAAGTCGACGCTGATCAAGACCGTCGCCGGCGAACTGCCGCCGCTGGCCGGCACGCTGCGGCTCGGCAAGGGTCTGTCGATCGGCTATTTCGCCCAGCATCAGGTGGACATGCTGCGTCACGACGAAACGCCGCTGTGGCACCTGAACCGGATCGCGCCCGACGCGCGCGAACAGGACTTGCGCAACTTTCTCGGCAGTTTCCTGTTCGACGGCACGATGGCGACCAGTCCGATCGCGCCGTTCTCCGGCGGGGAAAAGGCCCGGCTGGCGCTGGCGCTGATCGTCTGGCAGCGTCCCAACCTGCTGCTGCTGGACGAGCCGACCAACCACCTCGACCTGGAAACCCGCGAAGCGCTCACCGAGGCGCTGGCGCAGTTCGACGGCACGCTGGTGCTGGTGTCGCACGACCGTCACCTGCTGCGCGCGACCACCGACCAGTTCCTGATCGTCGCCGATGGCCGCCTGCAGCCGTTCGACGGCGACCTCGACGATTACCGCGACTGGCTGTTCCGTACCCGGCTGGTCGAGCGGCAGGTCGAGTCGGCGCCCTCCGCCAACGACTTGCAACGGCCCGCCACGCCGCAGGACCGGCGCGAGCAAAAGCGCACCGAAGCTGCCGAACGGCAACGTCTGGGCGCGCTGCGCAAGCCCATCGAGACGCGGTTACGCGCGCTCGAGGCGGAACTGGACGAACACGGCCGGCGCAAGGCGGAGATCGACGCTCGTCTCGCCGAGCCGTCGATCTACGAGGAATCGCATCGCGCCGAACTGAAGGCGCTGCTGGCCGACCAGGTCGAGGTGACCAGGCGCCTCACCGAACTGGAAGAGGAATGGCTGGCGCGGCAGGAAGAATTGGAGCGGGTCGCGGGTTGAACCGGTTTCGGCACTAGGTCCGACTTCGTTTTCACTCGGCTTTTCCGGCAATCAAAATTCCGCGCCGAAGGAACGGTTTTCATCCGGTCCCGTCGAACCTGCTGTCTTCACTCGTCCTTGTGCTGGCTCAGAACACCGGCGACGGCGCACCTTAGATTACTGCCGTTGGCTTCGCCCGGTAGCGATCCCGGTTTCCGGCATGCCGACGGGCTTCGTTGCGGCTCTCAATATTTGTTCTTCCAGCTCCTTTATGATCGACAACAGAGCCTCACTCCATTCTTCCCACGCGCCGCGAGCGCTCGAATTATGGGGCGGCCTCGAATGCACGGTCGCCCGCATCCAGGACTCCTTCCGCGATCAGATTCGCGAGACCCGCCATTACGACCGTATCGAGGATCTCGACACCATCGCCGCGCTCGGCATCCGCACCCTGCGCTATCCCGTCGTCTGGGAAACCGTCGCGCCGGAACATCCCGACCGGATGGACTGGCGCTGGCACGACGCGCGGCTGGCGCGGCTGCGCGAACTCGGCGTCGCGCCGATCGCCGGGCTGGTGCATCACGGCAGCGGCCCCCGCTACACCAGCCTGGTCGACCCGGCGTTCCCGATCCTGGCGGCCCGTTACGCCGCCGAGGTAGCCAGGCGCTACCCGTGGATCGCCCTCTACACGCCGGTCAACGAGCCGCTTACCACCGCGCGCTTCAGCGGTCTGTACGGACACTGGTACCCGCACGGCACGTCGACCGCGACCTTCCTGCGCGCGCTGGTCAACCAGTGCCTGGCGGTGGTAATGGCGATGCGGGAAATCCGCCGGGTGAATCCGGCGGCGAAACTGGTGCAGACGGAAGATCTCGGCAAGGTCTTCAGCCGGCCCGGCCTGCAGTACCAGGCCGACTACGAGAACGAACGCCGCTGGCTCAGCTTCGATCTGCTGTGCGGCCGCGTGGACCGGCACCATCCCTGGTACGGCATCTTCCTTCATCACGGCATCGCGGCCGGGGAACTGGAAGCCATCCGCGAGGCAGCCTGTCCGCCCGACATCCTCGGCATCAATCATTACCTGACCAGCGAGCGCTATCTCGACGAGCGCGTCGCGCTCTACCCCGACCATGCGCGCGCCTCGAACGGGCAGGAAGACTACGTCGACGTGGAAGCGGTGCGGATCGACTTCCCGCCCGGCACGACCGGCCCGGAGGCGCGCCTGCGGGAAACGTGGGAACGCTACCGGCTGCCGATCGTGGTGACCGAGGCGCACCACGGCTGCACCCGCGACGAGCAACTGCGCTGGCTGATGGAAGTGTGGAACGCCGCGGCCCGACTGCGCAGCGAGGGCGCGGATTTGCGCGCCGTCACCGTGTGGTCGATGTTCGGCGCGGTCGACTGGAATTCCCTGCTGGTCCAGCGCAAGAGCTTCTACGAGCCCGGACCGTTCGACGTGCGCAGCACGCCGCCGCGGCCGACCATCCTCGCCAAGGCGGCGCGTTCCCTGGCGGAAGACGGCCGCTTCGACCATCCGGTGCTGGACCGCGCGGGCTGGTGGAAGCGCGACGAACGGTTCTACC
>JBQCGO010000101.1:0-7674 GCA_051955575.1 Burkholderiaceae bacterium | reverse complement strand
TTGTCGCCCAGCAGCGCGGCCAGCACGATCGACACCAGCGCGATGATCAGCGCGTATTCGACGACCTGGGCGCCGTCCTCTTCCTTCGCAAAATCGCGCAGGGACTGATTGCATGCTGCGATGAACGGTTTCATTTTTTGACCTCCTGGTTGGTCATGTTCGATGCGTATGGGGTCGGGACGCGGAGCGGGTGCGCCGGTCTGCCGCGACCGCGACGAACCGGCGCACCCACACCGCGACGGGACCGCATGCGGTCTCCCGCGCGAGGCGGGACACGGATCGACCCGGCGCTAAGAGCAGGTGCCGGTGCCGCCGAGGCAGGTCTTCACCCGCGTGACCAGGCTCGCGAACGCCGAGCCGAGCCCGTTGGTCTTGTCGCCCAGCAGCGCGGCCAGCACGATCGACACCAGCGCGATGATCAGCGCGTATTCGACGACCTGGGCGCCGTCCTCTTCCTTCGCAAAATCGCGCAGGGACTGATTGCATGCTGCGAAAAAGCTGCTCATTTGATGACCTCTTCAAGTGATGATGACAAGGATTGCCGCGGCAAACTCGGCCTGCGCCGGTGCTTCCTGGTACTGCGGTACTGGTACTGCGGTGCTGCTACTGCTGTCACTCCTACTGATGTCACTCCTACTGCTACCGCTGCTACTGCTACCTCGCACCGGCGGCCTGACGCGTTCACGTCCACCCGCCGCCGCCCTTCTCCGGCCGCTCCTCGGCGGCCGTTGCTATTTCTGTCCGCCGATCGCGCCGCCGATATTGATCACGTTGACCACCGGCGGCGGCGCCTTGAACGAGTCCTGGTATACCTTGATCGCTTCCTTCGCCGCCTTGCCGTCGAGACCCGGCGTGTCGTAATCGCGGGCGCTCGCCTGCGGGTCGAGGATCATCTCCGAGCGCGCGTCCCGCACGGCGTCGCCATAGCGGGCGTCGTAGTTCGGCATCGACGAGCAGCCGCCGAAGATTGCGGGCAGGACGATCGGAGCAATCAGAACGATCGGAGCGAAGAAGTGACGACGTGTCATCGTGGACTCCTGATTAGTTGTGGTACTCGGGTTCCGGCGCCGGCGCCGCGCCCTCGGTGCGTCCCTTGATCAGCGCATCGACCGGGGTCGGCTCGACATGGTTGTCGGTCGGGAGCGTGACGCTCGCCGTCATCGGCTTGACCATCCGCGGCGTGATCACGAACACGAGCTCGGTCTGGTCTTTCTGAAATTCACTCGAGCGGAACAGCGCGCCGAGTATCGGCACGTCGCCCACGCCCGGGAACTTGCGGATCGTCTCGGTGATGTTGTTGCGGATCAGGCCGGCGACCGCGAAGCTTTGGCCGTCGTGGAGCTGGACCGTGGTGTCGATCTGGCGCGTCGACAGCGAGGGCAGGACCGACGTCACGCCGTTGACCGTCGTGAACGGCGAACCGGTCTGCGACAGCTCCGACACCTCGGATACCAGCTTGAGGTTGACCTTGCTGCCGCTCAGCACGGTCGGCGTGAACTTGAGCCCGACGCCGAACTGCTTCTCCTCCAGCGTGATGACCGAGCCGCCCGCATCGCGCGTCTGTGCGACCGGAATGAAGATCTTGCCGCCCGACAGGAAGCTGGCCTGCTGCCCGCTGACCGCCATGATGTTCGGTTCCGCCAGCACGCGGACCAGGCCGTCCTTGTTCTCCGCATCGATGCCGAACAGCGTCGCGCCGCGTCCGACGGTGTTCACGCTGGCCGCGGCGCTGGACGTCGCGCCACTGACCGCGCCGATCGCCGAGCCGGTTACCGCGCCCGCGCCGGTGAGCTTGCCGACCACACCGGCGCCGCCGCCGAGGATGCCCGAGATGACCTTCGAGCTCAGGCCGTCGGCGGACGTGAATATCCGCGTGAAATCGAAACCCAGCTTGTCGAGGATGGTCTTGCTCACTTCGGCGATCTTCACCTCGAGCATCACCTGCTGCGGCGAACGCACGCTCATCATGTTGACGATCCGCTTGCCGTCGGCGTAGGCGGCCGCCAGCGTCAGCACGCCGTCGAGCTTGATCGCGTCGCTCACCTCGCCGCTCAGCACCAGCGAATTCTCGGCGCCGCGCACCCGGATGCCCTTCTCGTCGGGCATCAGGTCCGCGATCTGCGCCTGGAGCGCGCTCGGATCGACGGTGACCACGATGTCCTTGACCACGCAGCGCCCGTCGCTGCCCTGCAGAACGACGTTCATGGTGCCTGCCTCGCGGCCGAGGAAGAACAGCTCCGTCGGGCTCAGCAGCGTCACTTCGACCGCGCCGATACCGTCGTCGACATCCTGCCGGGACGCGGCGGGAGCAGCGGCAGGCGTGCCGCCCGGCGCAGCGCTCGCATCCATCGGCTTGCCGGCGCGCCCGCCGGGGCGCCCGCCGATCAGGACACGGTTGACCGGTCGGGACAGATTGATCACGCTGGATTTGCCCAGCGTGACGCTGGTGACCGGATCGACCGTCACGTCCACGCAGGGTTTCGCTCCGGATCGCGCGGCGGCGCCGTTGTTCGCGCCCGCGACGGGACCAGTAGCTGAATGGGCGTTGCACATGGCTGTCAGCAGCATCGTGGTGACGGTGGTGATTCTGGCGATTGTTGTTCTTTGCACTTGACCGCTCCCTTTTCGATTTTTAGAAACAGTTCATTGCGCGGATGCCGTTCTGGATCACTTCCACACAGGTGGTGGCCGGAATCGGCGCGGCGCGCGCCGTCACGATGCGCGGCTTCTGAGGCGCCACGAGTTTCTCGGGCATGATCTCTTCGTGCTCGCCGAATAGCTGGGTCTTGGTGATGCCGTCGGTCGAGACCATCCTCTTGTCGATCTGGTTGCGCAGCACCAGCGAGAGCGTGCCGACACTGCGCGCAAGGTCCAGCTTCTCGGAATCCTCCAGACTCAGTTCCAGCGTGACCGCGCTCACTACTTTCGGTTTGGTGTCGTCACGGCCTGCTTCCTGAGCGACTGCCAGCACCAGCACGTGTTCCAGTACGGTCTTGGTGATCTGCCGCGAGTTGCCGTCCTTGCCGCGCTCCTGCTGGGCATTGACCAGCACGTCGACATAGTTGCCGGGCAGCGCGAAGCCAGCCACGCCGACGACGTCGTTGACCCGTACCGTCATCGCGCGCTTGCCTTCGGCGATGACAGCCGACAGACCGCCCATGGTGCCGACCGGCGCCAGCTTCGGCTCGAGGACTGGTTCGCCACGCAGCAGGCTGACCCGGACCACACGGTCCTGCAGTTCCTTGACGTTCTGGAACGCTCCCGGCGGCACAGCGCCGGCAGGCCAGTCCACCAGCGTCAACATCTGCGGATTGACTCTGCTACCCAGCTCGATGTCGGCTGCCGCGACAACCACCTTGTTCGCGGCGACTTGTCCCTGCCGGGACACCCATCCTGCCGCATACACTGCTGCGGCCAGGCCCAAGGCAAGAGCGGCGAACAACAGCACGAAGGCTTTGAGGTTTCTCATTTGATTACTCCAAAAAAATCGATTCCGTCGGCTGTCAGAAGAACGCTAACTGGCGCGCCAGAATGAAAGCGATCGTGCCGACGGCGATGCTGATTGCGTAAGGAAGCTTGCCGGCCGATATGCCGCCGCCAAGCTGGAATTCCGGCTTGATGCCTCCGGCAACCGTGAAAACCGCGACACCCATCAACTGCTTCACGTTCGCAAGCATCCTGCCGAGCGTGCCGCGCGCAAGGGTCAGCATGCAGGCGGCGATCCCGCCGATCACGAAGGTCCAGCCGATCACGTACATCACGTCGGGCGCTCCGACGAAAGCGCCCACCATGGCGAACAGCTTGACGTCGCCCGCGCCCATGATCTTCAACACGTAGAAGGGAAAGAGGACCGCGAGACCGAGTGTGTAGCCCTCGAGCGCGCCCACAAGCCCGATCGACGGATAGGCAGGAACCAGCGCGTTGTAGGCGATCCCGAACAACCCGCCGCCAACCGTCAGCCAGTTCGGAATGCGGTAGGACCGATAGTCGCTCGCGGCCGCAACGATCAGCAGGAGGAACAGCATCACGATGCGCGGATCCGTCGCCAGCATCGCAAGCAGTTGCAGCATTGCTTTGAATTCGCTCATGTCGTCTCGCGCAGCTTGAGAGAGTCGATACGGCAAACCGCTCCAAGTCGTTGTTTGCCGCTCCGCGTACTGTCGATGAACGTCCGACAGACAACTCGATCTTAGGTAAGCGAATCTGCCGACGATATGAGAAATGTGTCCTTAAATGCCTAGTCCCTTTGCCCTTCATCGCCTTGGTGTTTGCAGGACAAAACGCCGGGTGGATTCCGGTAGCGCGACGGATTTTTTCAGGGAGTTCGCGAGACGAAGACTTGCGTTCGGATGACCATTTGTTCCAGCCGATCCGGCACGGCGCTCCCCCTCGGTTCAATTTCCGAATCGGCCTGCACCACTCGCCTGGGCGCGCGGCGCCTGCATCGCCGCCTGTTCGTTCTTCATTCCGGTGATGTATGCCAGGCAGATTCGGCCTGAGCGCCGGCAGCCGTGCGCCCGACTTGCGAAGGCGCGGCCAGTGCAGTACGAATGTCCTGCATTTCTCCCGCCGGGCAGGCTTGCATTTCTTTATTTGAAAGGCCGCAAGGGTGGTCTGTTCGCTAGCCGCTCGGTCCGGGCGGCTGCACGCTCGATTTCAACGCTTGCTCGCGATGCGAGGACAAGTCGGCCATCGCCATGAGCGATAGACGTCGAGCGTGTTCTGGAAGATCGGATGAATACAGGAAGCGATTGCCAGGCAGGCGTTCCGGATATCAAGCGCCGGACTACACGGACATTAACCGCTGCGCGAGTTGTGCCTTGTCGTGCACGTCGAGCTTGCTGTAGAGATGGCTCAGTTGCGTGCGCACCGTATTCGGCGATACGCCGAGCTCCGCGGCGATTTTCTTGGTGCTCATGCCGATCGCGAAGCGATTCGCGACTTCCTGCTCCGCCGGGGTCAGGCGCGCCGAACCGAGATTTTTCTTCGCGTAGAACACGATTTGACCACTGCTTCGAGTCGCTTCGATCTGGATGGCGCGACCGAGAAAAGCCTTGCCCGCGACAAGTTGCAGGTACACCCGGGTCGGAATGGTAATACCTCTGCATGCCGGCCATTCCTGCTGCAGCAGCGCGACGAAGCCCGGATCGGCTGCCTTGATTGCGCCGCTTTCGTCGATCAATGCGGAACGCCGATTGTTTCGACGGCCGTCGAGTCCGTCGAGCACACTGCGCTGATTGATCTCGATGCAGCGCACGATATGCGGCAGCAATGCTTGAATGCACGACGCCTGTTCTTGAGTGAACCGATTGCCGACACGGCGGTAGAGCAGAATCCAGTCCAGCCCGGCGACCGAAAAAGTGCCATGCAGTAACAAATGGCGGATCTGTTCGCGACGGACGAAACTGGCAAACGCACCGGGAACCGCGTCCGGCACTGCATCGGCGCAATTCATCGAATGGGCAGGCGGATACCGGCGCAGGCAGGACGCTACCGCATCGTCGAACATGGTCTCCGCTATGCCTTCGCCGCAGGTGATGACGCCGTAACGGCTCTCTTGTCCGGTTGCCAGATGCAGTTGATGCGGGTATCCGGAGGTGATTCTCAGTATTGCCCCCTCGATCCCGATGGTTTCCAGCAGCAGGCGGATTACGCAAACCGGAAACTTGTCGACCATTTCGGTAAGCGCGGCCTGGTACAAGCGGTCGAGATGCTGCGCAAGATTGCGATGCGGGGCGGAAGCCGTGTCCGCCGTCGCATCAATCGCCTGCGATGCCATTTTTCGATTCCTTTTTTCGCAACTGCCCGGCGCCGAGGGGGTATTTGCGACCGCTCGGCAGTCGAAAACAGACTACCCGTTGCTGTCAATCGGCGCGTCGGAAAAAGCGCCTGCATTGCGCATGGCGTTTGTCCTGGATTCGCCGCGAAAACGCGCGACATTTGTCCTGTACTTCTACGGGAGTCAGTTGTGACTGATGCATTTGATCTAGCGCAAATGCTAACTGCCCGGTCGCGCCAAAACTGCACGAAGGAAACACTGCATCGAAGGAAATTTGCCTGGCAGAACGATTCGACAGCCCTTGCGAAGCTGCGCGGCCGTCGGCGAAGATTCATCCTGAAGCTGAATCGACACGGAAACGGATACCCCATGGCGCCCGAAACCGATGCGACGATCATAGGGAGAATGCGCCTGATCCTGTCCGGCGCGGCGCTGATCGTCTACGTGGTCGATCTGCCCGGACCGGTGCTGTCGCACCGGCTCGTGATCGCGACCCTCGCCGCATATTTCGTCTACAGCCTGGCGAGCTGCCTTCTGAACCTGGTGAAGCCGGCGTCGTTCGTCGACGGGCGCTTCAGCCATTGGCTGGACGTGGCCTGGTACACCGTGTTTCTCGCGCTGACCGAGCCGATCGGCACGACGCTGTTCCTGTTCTTCATCTTCGCGATCCTGTCGGCCTCGTTCCGCTACGGTTACGTCGAGGGCCGCAACGTCACGCTGGCGTCGGCGGGCATCTACATCGCGATCTCCTCGATCGCCGAAATCCTGTTCATCCCCTACTTCGAGTGGAGCCGGCCGCTGTTGCGCGGCGCGTTCCTGCTGGTGCTCGGTTACATGATCGCGCGCTGGGGCGAATCGGAACTGCTGTCCAAGTGCAAGCTGACCCTGCTGCGCGAAGTCAGCCGGCTGTCCAATCCGCGTTTCGGGGTCGAGCGGACCATCGCCTCGGTGCTGGAGAAGATCTGCCATTTCTTCCATGCCGAGACCTGCGTCCTGGTCCAGCATGACGTCGAGGCGGATGCGTGGCTGCTGCGCGAGATCGAATGCTGCAGTGGCGACGGCCGGGAATGCGGCAGCGTCCGGTCGAGCGCGCTGCCGAAGGAAAGCGCGGACGCGCTGCTCGCCTTCGGCGACGACGACATCGTCGCGCTGCTGCCGCGCCGGATGCCGCGTCCGCTGTCGGACGGCACCGCCGCCGTTCATTTCTGCGACTTCCGTACCGGCGCCTGCAAGCGGCGCGCGAGCGAAGCAGCCGGGACCGCAGCCGACCTGCTCGAGGCCGGCGGTTTCTTCAGCGCGCCGCTGCCCGGCAAGCAGCATGGCGGGCGCATCTACGTCACCTTTTCCGACCATGGCCGTCGCCCCGCCGATGCCGCATTCCTGGCGCAGGTCGCATCGCAGGCGTTCACCACCATCGACAGCATCGACGTGCTCGACCGGCTCGCGACCGCGGCCGCCTACGAGGAACGCCGCAAGATCGGCCGCGACCTGCACGACAGCACGATCCAGCCGTACATCGGGCTGAAGCTGGGGCTGGAGGCCTTGCAGCGGCAGGCGCCGCCCGACAATCCGCTGGCGCCGGCGATCACCCGGCTGGTGGCCCTGACCGGCGACGTCATCCGCGACCTGCAGGGGCATGTGGCGCGCATCCGCATTGCGGGACAGTCGCCGCAGACCCTGCTCGCGGCGAGCATCGAACGGCAGGTTGCGCGCTTCCGCGAGTTCTACGGCATCGACATCACGGTGCGCGCGATGCCCGCGCAAGAGCTCAACGACCGCCTCGCGGCGGAGGTGGTGCATATCGTCAACGAGGGCTTGAGCAACATCCGCAAGCACACGCTGGCCAACCACGGCGCGGTGACGGTCGCCGCGCAGGACGGCCTGCTGCAGGTGCG
>JBQCGO010000100.1:0-8753 GCA_051955575.1 Burkholderiaceae bacterium | reverse complement strand
GAGTTGATACGGGCCTGATACGGTCACCGGCGACACCGGATACGTCTGGAGTCGCCACTCGGCGCGACAATCCGGCACTGACTTAGTAAGTAACCACTGACTTATAATTCGGTTCCGCCGACTTCTCGCGGTGGGCAGGTTCTGTCCGGGCCTGCAACGGGCTGAACGAGGACTTGTTCCGTCCCTCTTTTCCAGTCAACGCTGACTTTCATTTCCAATGCAATACCTCTCCACTCGCGGCGGTGCGCCGGCGCAGACCTTTTCCGACATCCTGCTCGGCGGCCTCGCGCCGGACGGCGGGCTGTATCTGCCGGAACACTATCCGCAGGTCACCGGCGCCGAGCTGAACGCGTGGCGCGGCCTGTCCTATGCCGATCTCGCGTTCGAGGTGCTGAAGAAATTCGCGACCGACATCCCGGACGCCGACCTGAAGGCGCTGACGGAGAAGACCTACACGCCGGCGGTCTATCGCAACGCGCGGCCGGACGACGACGCGGCCCGGATCACGCCGCTGCGCACGCTGGAGCAGGGCCCGCGCGGCACGCTGCTGCTGCAGGCGCTGTCGAACGGCCCGACGCTGGCGTTCAAGGACATGGCGATGCAGCTGCTCGGCAACCTGTTCGAGTACGCGCTCGCGAAGCACGACGCCGAGCTCAACATTCTCGGCGCCACTTCCGGCGACACCGGCAGCGCGGCCGAATACGCAATGCGCGGCAAGAAAGGCATCCGCGTGTTCATGCTGTCGCCGCGCGGCAAGATGAGCGCGTTCCAGACCGCGCAGATGTTCAGCCTGCAGGACCCGAACATCTTCAACCTCGCGGTCGAGGGCGTGTTCGACGATTGCCAGGACATCGTCAAGGCGGTGTCGAACGACCTCGACTTCAAGCGCCGCCACAAGATCGGCACGGTCAACTCGATCAACTGGGCGCGCGTGGTCGCGCAGGTGGTCTACTACTTCCGCGGCTACCTGTCGGCGACCACGGCGAACGAGCAGAAAGTGTCGTTCGCCGTGCCGTCCGGCAATTTCGGCAACGTCTGCGCCGGCCACATCGCGCGCATGATGGGCTTGCCGATCGAGCGGCTGATCGTCGCCACCAACGAGAACGACGTGCTCGACGAGTTCTTCCGCACCGGCGTCTACCGGGTGCGCGAGTCGGCCGAAACCTGGCACACCACCAGCCCGAGCATGGACATCAGCAAGGCGTCCAACTTCGAGCGCTTCGTGTTCGACCTGCTGGATCGCGACGCCGAGCGGCTGCGCGCGCTGTTCCGCAAGGTCGAGACCGCGGGCGGCTTCGACCTGTCCGGCGGGCCGGGCAGCGACGGCGACGAGTTCGCGCGGGTCGCGCGCTATGGCTTTGCGTCCGGCAAGTCGACCCACGACGACCGGGTGCGGACGATCCGCGACGTGCGCGAGCGCGCCGGCATCACGATAGACACCCACACCGCCGACGGTGTGAAGGTCGCGCGCGAACATCTCGCGCCCGGCGTGCCGATGATCGTGCTGGAAACCGCGCTGCCGGCCAAGTTCAACGAGACGATCCGCGAAGCGCTCGGCCGCGACGCCGAGCGGCCGGCCGGGTTCGAAAACATCGAGGCGCTGCCGCAGCGCTTCGAGACGATGCCGGCCGACGCCGGCGGGATCAAGCAGTTCATCGCCGCGCACACCGGGCTCTGACCCGCCGGCGGCGCACCGAGCGAAAGGAACCGTCCCGATGAAACAGGCTTCGCCGATGCTGACCGTCGCGCAGGCGCTCGACTTCCTGCTCGCCGCCGCGCGCCCGATCGCCGACACCGAAACCGTGCCGACCATCGCCGCCGACGGCCGCGTGCTGGCCGCCGCGCAGACCTCGCGGCTCGACGTGCCGCCGATGGACAACACGCAGATGGACGGCTACGCGGTGCGCGCGGCAGACTGCGCCGGGGGCGCGGCGCTGCTGCCGGTGTCGCAGCGGATCCCTGCCGGCCACGTCGGCGACCCGCTGCAGCCCGGCACCGCCGCGCGCATCTTCACCGGTGCGATGATTCCCGCCGGCGCGGATGCGGTCGTGATGCAGGAGCAGTGCGAGGCGCAGCGGGACGGCGTCGTCGTCAGGCACGCGCCGACATCCGGCGAATGGATCCGCCGCGCCGGCGAGGACATCCGCGCCGGCGCCACGATCCTGGAAGCCGGCACCCGGCTGCGCGGCCAGCACCTGGGGCTGGCCGCCTCGGTCGGGCTGGCCGAACTGCCTGTCGTGCGCCGCGCGAAGGTCGCCGTGTTCTTCACCGGCGACGAACTCGCGATGCCGGGCGAACCGCTGAAGCCCGGCGCGATCTACAACTCCAACCGCTTCACGCTGCGCGGCCTGCTGGAGAGGCTCGGCTGCGAGATCACCGACTACGGCATCGTCGGCGACACGCTGACCGCCACCCGCGAGACGCTGCGCCGCGCGGCGCAGGAACACGACCTGATCATCACCTCCGGCGGCGTCTCGGTCGGCGAGGAAGACCACAACAAGCCGGCGGTGGAAGCCGAAGGGCGGCTGAACATGTGGCAGATCGCGGTCAAGCCGGGCAAGCCGCTGGCGTTCGGCGAGATCGACCGCGCCGGATCCGCAGTCACAGCGAGCAGCGCGTTCTTTCTCGGCCTGCCGGGCAACCCGGTGTCGAGCTTCGTGACCTTCCTGCTGTTCGTGCGGCCGTTCCTGCTGCGGCTGCAGGGTGTGCGCGACGTCGCGCCGAGGGCGTATTCGATGCGCGCCGATTTCGACTGGCCGAAGGCCGACCGGCGCAACGAATTCCTGCGCGCGCGCGTCAACGCCGGCGGCGGACTCGACCTGTTCCCGAACCAGAGTTCGGGCGTGCTGACCTCCACGGTCTGGGGCGACGGCCTGATCGACAACCCGCCCGGCGCGCCGATCGCGAAGGGCGACACGGTCCGCTTCCTGCCGTTTTCCGAACTGCTTGCCTGAGAAACGAATGCAGATCCAGCTCCGATTCTTCGCCGGCGTGCGCGAGGCGCTCGGCACCGCTCAGGAAACCGTCGACCTGCCGGACGATGCGCGCACCGTCGGCGACGTGCGGCGCCTGCTGACCGCGCGCGGCGGCGCCTGGGCCGACGCGCTGGCCGAGGGGCGCGCGCTGCGCATGGCCTGCAACCACGTGATGACCGGGCCCGAGACGCCGCTCTCGCCGGGCTGCGAAGTCGCGTTCTTTCCGCCGGTCACCGGCGGCTGACCGTTCGAAGGAGCCCGCCATGCCGATCCGCGTTCAGACCGAGGACTTCGACCTGTCCGCCGAAGTGGCGCGGCTGCGTGCCGGCAACGGCGGCGTCGGCGCGGTCGCCACCTTCACCGGCACGGTGCGCGACGTCAACGACGGCTCGGGCGTGGCCGAAATGACGCTGGAGCACTATCCCGGCATGACCGAGAAGGCGCTGGAAGACATCGTCGCCCGTGCGAAGGCGCGCTGGGACATCGTCGATGCGCTCGTCATCCACCGCGTCGGGCCGCTCAAGCCGCTCGACCAGATCGTGCTGGTGGCGGTGACTTCCGCGCACCGCGGCGAGGCCTTCGCCGCCTGCGAATTCATCATGGATTACCTGAAGACCGAGGCGCCGTTCTGGAAAAAGGAACAGACGCCGCAGGGTGCGCGCTGGGTCGACGCCCGCTCGACCGACGACTCGGCGCTCGACAAGTGGCAAGCGCCGGCCGGCCGGGCCGGCTGATTTCCCCGGCGGCGGTGTCCGGAAGCGGTCGTCCGCTCAATCGCTACGGTTTCGGTCGCACCTTTCCGGGAGCGGGAATCGCCGGATTGCAGGTCGCCGGATGGATCCCCGCTTGCGCGGGGATGACAATGCCTGGGAGCGCTGTCTTCCGAGTCGTCATCCCCGCACAGGCGGGGATCCATGTGCCTCTTCGCTTCCTCGCCGGCATTCGCCTGCGCAGCTACCCCTGACGCGATCTGTCCGGCGTTCGTTTTTCCGGCCCGCAATCCTTCGTGACCTTGCGCAAGTCGTGTCAGTGTCTTCACGGCTAGCATGCGCAGAAGGAACATTCCATGCTCCTGGAATCGTTCCCGCCGACCGGATCGCGGAACACACACCTTCATGCTCGATCGTTTCCTGACGAAAAGAATGCTCCTTTCCGTTCTCGCCGCCATCCTCGCCACGCTGGTCGTGGTGCTGATCGCGGTAAACTTCAACGTGGCGGAGAAGAAGGTTCAGCGCGAGATCCCGCACCTCTACGACGTCCGCGACCCGCAGTTCCGGCGCTCGATGGGGCTGCTGCTCGGCCCCGGCATCCTCGAAGGCAACCGGGTGGAGGAACTGCTCAACGGCGACCAGATCTTCCCGGCGATGCTCGACGCGATCAACCACGCGCAGAAGACGATCATGTTCGAGACCTACATCTACTGGTCCGGCGACATCGGCAGGCGCTTCGCCGACGCGCTGGCCGAGCGGGCGCGCGCCGGCGTCAAGGTGCACGTGCTGCTGGACTGGGTGGGTTCCGGCAAGATCGACGAATCCCTGGTCGACGAGATGACGCGCGCCGGCGCCGAGGTGCGGCGCTTCCACCCGCTGCGCTGGTACAACCTCGGCCGGCTGAACAACCGGACCCACCGCAAGCTGCTGGTGGTCGACGGGCGCATCGGCTTCACCGGCGGCGTCGGCATCGCGCCGCAATGGACCGGTCACGCGCAGGACCCGGACCACTGGCGCGACACCCATTTCCGGATCGAAGGGCCGGTGGTGGCCGAGGTCCAGGCGGCGGCGATGGACAACTGGATCAAGACCACCGGCAAGGTGCTGCACGGAGCGGACTACTTTCCGGCGCTCAAGCCGGTCGGCGACCAGGCGGCGCAGATGTTCAGCAGTTCCGCGGCCGGCGGCAGCGAAAGCATGCTGATGATGTACCTGATCGCGATCGCCGCGGCGCGGCAGTCGATCCTGCTGTCGGCCTCGTACTTCGTGCCGGACGACTTGACGCGCAAGGCGCTGATCGACGCGGTGCGGCGCGGCGTGCGGGTGCGCATCATCACACCCGGGCCGCACATCGACACCGAAACGGTGCGGCGCGCGTCGCGCGGGCTGTGGGGCGAACTGCTGGAAGCCGGCGTCGAGATGCACGAATACCAGCCGACCATGTACCACTGCAAGGTGATGATCGTCGACGGCACGCTGGTGTCGGTCGGTTCCACCAATTTCGACGACCGCTCGTTCCGGCTCAACGCCGAGGCCAACATCAACGTCTACGACCCGGCGTTCGCCGCGCGCCAGACCGCGGTGTTCGAGGACGACCTGAAGCGTTCGCGGCGTGTGACGCTCGCGTCCTGGCAGGCGCGGCCGCTATCCGAGAAACTCTGGGAGCGGGCACTGTCGCTGCTGGGGCCGCTGCTCTAGCGCTTCGGGTTCCGGCATTACTGCAGCCGCTGCGGCCCGCCGACCGCATAGCCCTGCGCGTAGTCGATGCCGATCTCGCGGGCCGCCTCCAGGAGCCTGTCGTTTTCCACGTATTCGGCGACGGTGCGCACGCCCATCGCGTGGCCGACCCGGTTGATCGCGGCGACGATCTCGCGCGACACCGGGTCGCGCACGATGTCGCGGATGAACGAGCCGTCGATCTTCAGGAAATCCACCGGCAGCGACCGCAGGTAGCTGAACGACGACACGCCGGTGCCGAAATCGTCGAGCGAGAAGCGGCAGCCCATCCGCCGCATTTCGTCCATGAACGCCTTCGCCTTGCCCAGGTTGCCGATCGCCACGGTCTCGGTGATCTCGAAGCAGAGGCAGTCCGGCGGCACGCCGGTTTCCTCCAGGCGCGCCGCGATGAAGTCCGCCAGCGACGCGTCGTTGAGCGACACGCCGGACAGGTTGATCGCGTAGACCATGCCGCCGCCGGCGTCCGGCCCGGCGGGCGGCAGCCGCCGCTTCAGCGCCTCGAGCGTCGCGGCGATCACCCAGCGGTCGATGCTCGGCATCAGGTCGAAGCGTTCGGCGGCCGGGATGAATGCGCCCGGCAGGATCAGCTCGCCGGTCTCGCCGGCGATGCGCACCAGCACTTCCGCATGGCGCGGCGCCGCCTCGCCGATGGCCACGATCGGCTGGCAGAACAGCGTGAAGCGGCCGTCGTCGAACGCCTGGCCGATGCGCGCCACCCACAGCATCTCGCCGCGCCGCTTGAGCATCGTGGTGTCGGCCTCGCGGTACAGATGCACGCGGTTGCGGCCTTCCTCCTTCGCGGCGTAGCAGGCCATGTCGGCGTTGCTGAGCAGTTCGTTCAGCGGCTTGCTGTCCTCGTCGATGATCACCATGCCGATGCTGGCGCCGATGCTGAACGCGCGCTCCTGCCAGACGAAGCGGAAATCGCGGACCGCCGCGCGCAACCCTTCGGCCGCTTCGAGCGCCTTGGCCAGCGGGCAGTTGCGCAGCAGCACGCCGAGCTCGTCGCCGCCCAGCCGCGCCAGGATGTCGCTGTCGCGGATGTGCGACTGCAGCAGCGTCGACAGCTGGCGCAGCAGTTCGTCGCCGGCATGATGGCCGCAGGTGTCGTTGACCACCTTGAACTGGTCGAGATCGATGTACAGCAGCGCGTGGCAGCCGCCGTCGTGCTTGGCGACGGCCAGCGCGTCGCCGACGCGGCTCTCGAACTCGGTGCGGTTGAGCAGCCCGGTCAGGGCGTCGTGCGACGCCTGCCAGGACAGGCGGTGCTTGAGCTGGCGTTCGTGGCTGACGTCGTGCAGCACCATGACCGCGCCGAGCAGACTGCCGTCGACGGCACGGATCGGCGCGGCACTGTCCTCGATCGGAATCCGCCGCCCCTGGCGCGACAGCAGCAGGCAGTGGGACGACGCGCCGAGCGCTTCGCCGCGCTGCAGGCATTTCAGCGCGATGTGCTCCAGTGCCTGCCCGGTGGCCTCGTCGACCAGCGGCATCACCTGCTCGATCCGCATGCCGGCCGCCATGCCGGCCGGCCAGCCGGTCAGGTGCTCGGCGACGCGGTTCATGTAGCGCACCACGCCGTAGGCATCGGTCGCGATCACCCCGTCCCCGATCGCGCCGAGCGTGACCTCGGCCAGTTCCTTCTGCCGTTGCAACTGGTATTCGAGCCACTTGCGCGGCGTCACGTCCCAGATCAGGCCGAGCGTGCAGGCGCCGCGCCCGGTGCCGTCGTCGGACATCGCGCGGCCGCTGGCGGCGACCCAGCGCAGCGCGCCGTCGGCCAGCACGACGCGGTATTCGAGCCGGTATTCGCTGAAGCCCGTCTCGAACGCCCGCTGCATCGTGCGCAGGACGCGTTCCCGATCTTCGGGATGCAGCCGCGAAAGAAAATCCCGGTAGCTGGCGACGCATGCGCGGTTCCCGATGCCGATCAGCGCCGCGCCCCGATCTGACCAGAAGACCCGGCCGTCGTCGACCTTGCCGTCGCGGATCTCGGAATCCCATACCGCCATGTCGGCCGAGGCGAGCGCCAGCCGCAGGCGAGCTTCGTGGTTGCGTGGCATATAAGCTGGAATCCGACCTTTCGGCTTCCGGCGGGCCACCGGCCGGCCGGATGGGCGAAGGCAAAGGGCGCTGCATCGGACGCGAAACCGTCTGGTTGGATGCCGATCCGGTTCCGGCGTGCCAGCCGGGTCTGCGATAGATCAACAAGCCCGCAACTATCGCCTGCGCACAAGCAACCGGACCGGCGCAAATCCGTCGTTTTCTTGAAAACGGCCCGGCCGGCACAATCTGACACGACAACCAATACCCACTTTTTTCCGGAGCATTCCCATGCGTCTCGACAAATTGACGACGAAGCTGCAGGAAGCGATTGCCGACGCGCAAAGCCGGGCCGTCGGCAACGACAATCAGTACATCGAACCGGCCCATCTGCTGGCCGCGCTGCTGGAGCAGGACGACGGCGGCGCGCGCTCGCTGCTGCAGCGCGCCGGCGTGAACGTCCAGGGCCTGACCGCCGGCCTGAAAAGCCTGCTCGACCGGCTGCCCAAGGTCACCGGCACCGGCGGCGAAGTGCAGATCGGCCGCGAACTGATGGCCCTCCTGAACCTGGCCGACAAGGAAGCGCAGAAGCGCGGCGACCAGTTCATCGCCAGTGAAATGGCGCTGCTGGCGCTGACCGAGGACAAGTCCGAGGCCGGCCGCCTGGCGCGCGAGAACGGCCTGACCCGCAAGGCGCTGGAAGCCGCGATCGACGCGGTGCGCGGCGGCGCCAGCGTGAACTCGCAGGAAGCCGAGGGCCAGCGCGAGGCGCTGAAGAAATACACGCTGGACCTGACCGAGCGCGCCCGCGCCGGCAAGCTCGACCCGGTGATCGGCCGCGACGACGAGATCCGCCGCGCGATCCAGGTGCTGCAGCGCCGCAGCAAGAACAACCCGGTGCTGATCGGCGAGCCGGGCGTGGGCAAGACCGCGATCGTCGAAGGCCTCGCGCAGCGCATCGTCAACGGCGAGGTGCCCGACAGCCTGAAGGGCAAGCGGGTGCTGGCGCTCGACATGGCGGCGCTGGTGGCCGGCGCGAAATTCCGCGGTGAGTTCGAGGAGCGGCTGAAGGCGGTGCTGAAGGAACTGGCCCAGGACAGCGGCCAGTCGATCGTGTTCATCGACGAAATGCATACGATGGTCGGCGCGGGCAAGGCCGAAGGCTCGATGGACGCCGGCAACATGTTGAAGCCGGCGCTGGCGCGCGGCGAGCTGCACTGCGTCGGCGCGACCACGCTGGACGAGTACCGCAAGTACATCGAGAAGGACGCGGCGCTGGAGCGGCGCT
>JBQCGO010000099.1:0-11396 GCA_051955575.1 Burkholderiaceae bacterium | reverse complement strand
GCATCGTCTTCGGCATCGCGCTGGTCGCGGCGCGCGGCTTTCGGATCGGCATTCCGGGAATCGCGCTGCTCGCCCTCCAGTGCGCCGTCGCGGCCGGCCTGGCCCGACTGCGTCGCCTGCCCTTCTGGTGGCTGTGGCTGGAAGCCGGCTTCCCGGTCGCCGTCGCGGCGATGGCCGCGCTGCGCATCCCGTCCGGCATTTTTTTGGCGGCCTTCATCGTGTCGGCGGCCCTGTACTGGACCACGTTCCGGACCCAGGTGCCTTACTACCCGTCCGGCCGTGCGGTCTGGGACGCGGTGGCGGCGCAGTTGCCGAGAGAGCAGCCGATCCGCTTCCTCGACGCCGGAAGCGGCATGGGCGGCATGGTGATGCATCTCGCGGCTGGTCGCGATGGCATCTGGCACGGGGCCGAGGCGGCGCCGCTGCCTTGTTTCGCCAGCGCCGTCCTGGCGCGATGGCGCGGACTCGACTGCCGGTTTTTCTGGAAACGCTACCAACGTATCGACTTTGCCGATTACGACGTCGTCTTCGCCTACCTGTCGCCGGCGGCCATGCCCGGCATCTGGGAGCAGGTCCGGCGGGAGGTGGCGCCCGGGAGCCTGTTCCTCAGCTATGAATTTCCGGTGTCCGGGGTCGCGCCGGATGCGGTGATCCCGGTCGGCAAAGCCGGCGTCCCGCTGCATGTCTGGCGGCTCTGACCTCGCTCCGCGTGTCGCAATTTCACATTTCCGTCGTAAACCTCAAGTTTTTTGGCTCCGCGTCGTAACCGGCTGGTAGATCCGCCGAAGCGCAGCTTCTTCCGGCGGACGAGACCAACCGGAGTGCATTCCCTTGTTAGTCCTGATCGGATATGTCGTCGTCGCCGCATCGGTGTTCGGCGGCTTCGCGATGGCGGGCGGTCATCTCGCCGCGCTGTTCCAGCCCCTCGAACTCTTGATGATCGGCGGCGCCGCCGCCGGCGCCTTCTTCGTCGGCAACAACGGCAAGGCCGTCAAGGCTACGCTGGCCGCGCTGCCGAGCCTGTTCAAGGGTTCGAAATACACCAAGACGCTGTACCTTGAACTGATGTCGATGCTGTTCGAGCTGTTGAGCAAGGTGCGCAAGGAAGGCCTGATGTCGATCGAGGGCGACATCGAGTCGCCCGAGGAAAGCCCGATCTTCAGCAAGTACCCGGCGGTGCTGGCCGACCACCACGTGGTCGAGTTCATCACCGACTACCTGCGCCTGATGGTCTCCGGGAACATGGACGCGTTCCAGATCGAGAACCTGATGGACAACGAGATCGAGACCCACCACCACGAGGGCGAGGTGCCGGTGCATTGCGTGGCCAAGCTCGGCGACGGCATGCCGGCGTTCGGCATCGTCGCCGCGGTGATGGGCGTGGTCCATACGATGGAATCGGTCGGCCTGCCGCCGGCCGAGCTGGGCATCCTGATCGCGCACGCGCTGGTCGGCACCTTCCTCGGCATCCTGCTCGCCTACGGCTTCGTCGGTCCGCTGTCGACGCTGCTGGAGCAGAAACTGCATGAATCGACCAAGGTGTTCCAGTGCATCAAGGTCACGCTGCTGGCGAGCCTGAACGGCTACGCGCCGGCGCTGGCGGTGGAGTTCGGCCGCAAGGTGCTGTACTCGACCGAGCGCCCGTCGTTCTCCGAACTCGAGGAGCACATCAAGTCGGCGAAGGCGAAATGACCAGGCGACTGGAAATCGCAAGCGGAGGCGCGCATGGCTGACGACGGAATGCGGCCGATCATCGTCAAGCGGATCAAGAAGGGCGGCGGCGGGCATCACGGCGGGGCATGGAAGATCGCCTATGCCGACTTCGTGACCGCGATGATGGCGTTCTTCCTGCTGATGTGGCTGCTCGGCTCGACGACCAAGGGCGACCTCGAAGGCATCGCGGAATACTTCAAGACGCCGCTGAAGGTCGCGATGAGCGGCGGCTCGGGCAGCGGTGACAGTTCCAGCGTGATACAGGGCGGCGGCAAGGACCTGACCCGCCGCAACGGCCAGGTGCGCAAGGGCGAGACGGCGGCGCCGAAGAAGAGTTACAACCTGAAGGCGGCGCAGCTCGAACTGGAACGCATCGAATCCGAGCGGCTGAAGGCGCTGAAGGCGCACATCGAGGCGCTGATCGACGCCAATCCGGTCCTGAAGCTCTACAAGAAGCAACTCCTGATCGACATCACCACCGAAGGCTTGCGCATCCAGATTGTCGACGAGCAGAACCGGCCGATGTTCGAACTGGCCAAGGCCGAGCTGCAGCCGTACACCAAGGAAATCCTGCATGAGATCGGGCGTGCGCTGAACGAGGTGCCGAACCGGATCAGCCTGTCCGGACATACCGACGCCAAGCCGTACTCGACCGGCGAAAAGGGGTACAGCAACTGGGAACTGTCAGCCGACCGGGCCAATGCCTCGCGGCGCGAGCTGATCGCCGGCGGCATGGACGAGGCCAAGATTCTGCGCGTGGTCGGGTTGTCTTCCGCGGTCCTGTTCGACAAGAACGATCCGTTCAATCCGGCCAACCGGCGCATCAGCATCATCGTGATGAACCACAAGACCGAGGAATCGATCACCCGGGAAGGCAAGAGCGTGGACGTCGGGCAGGAAAGCGATGTACCGGGCGAGATCGACAAGGCGACCGGAGGACAGCAGGGCAAGGTGACCGAAGTGTCGATGGAAGGGACGGCGCATGGCCATTGAAACCGAACTCGCTATGCAGGCGGCCCGGCTACTGCGGGGCGTCCGCAACGGCGTCGACGGCCACCTTTCGGAGGTCGACAGCGATCTGCGGCAAATGCGCTGTCTGCTCGCCGAAGCGATCGGCAAGCTGACCGAGAGCTTCTCGGCGGTGCACGACGCGATCGGCCGCCAGCAGGCGCTGCTCGGCGCAGCCGCGGAACGCGGCGCTCTCGCGCCGGCCGAAAGCGCCGCGCTCGCGGTGGAATCCGAACGGATCGCCGGCCGGATGCGCGACGCCATCACCGGCCTGCAGTTCGAAGACATGACCGAGCAACTGATCGGCCGTGCCGCGAAGCGCATCGCGGGCCTGAAGGCAATGCTTGCCGTGCTGGATGCGGCGGAACTGGAGAACGCGGCCGCACAGGGCGATGCTCCCGCCGCGCTCGCCGACATCAATCAGCGCCTGGAGCGGCATGCCGCGGAACTGGAAAAGACGCTCTGGAAGGCGGTCTGCCAGACGCACATGGAAAGCGGCGACGTCGAGCTTTTTTGAGTCGACGACCGCCATAGTCGGGAAAAATCAGGAAAAGCGCGGGGAGAAAGCATGGCAAAAACGATTCTGGCAGTCGACGATTCGGGATCGCTGCGTCAGATGGTGGTGTTCAGTCTCAAGGCAGCGGGCTATCAGGTCACCGAGGCGGTGGACGGGATGGACGGATTGGAGAAGGCGAAGGAAAAGGTGTACGACCTCGTGCTGACCGACCAGAACATGCCGCGCATGGACGGCCTCACGCTGATCCGGTCGCTGCGCATCCTGCCGGACTACCAGAAGGTGCCGATCCTGATGCTGACCACCGAAGCCAGCGACGAGATGAAGTCGAAGGGTCGGGCGGCCGGCGCCAACGGCTGGCTGGTCAAGCCGTTCGATCCGCAGAAGCTGACCGAAGTGGTCCGCAAGGTGATCGGCTGACCCCGGAACGACAAGGTTTGCGGAGCAGGAACGAAAGCGAGTCATGACGATCGAGATGAGCCAGTTCTTCCAGGTGTTCTTCGACGAAGCCGAGGAACTGCTGGCCGAAATGGAAAAGCTGCTGCTGGCGATCGACGTATCGGCGCCGGCGGGCGAGGACCTGCACGCGGTGTTCCGCGCTGCGCATTCGCTCAAGGGCGGTGCGGCGACCTTCGGCCTGGCCGACATCACCGACGTCACCCACGTCCTCGAATCGCTGCTGGACCGCATTCGCAACGGCGACATGGCGCTGGAGTCCGGCCACGTCGACGCCTTCCTCGCCACCAAGGACGTGCTGAAGAACCTGCTCGACGGCCACCGCCACGGCGCAACCGTCGACAGGAATGCGGCGGCCGACGTGCAGATGCTGCTGCAATCGCTGCTACCCGACGCGGCGCCGTCCGGCAATGCGGCGCCGGTGGAAGCCGGCCGCGCCGTCGAGGCAGGCGCGCGCGGCGAGTCGCTGTTTCGCATCCGCCTGCCGGCGCTTTCGGAACGGGACGTGACTGCGCTGGTGGCCGAACTCGGCCTGCTCGGCAGCGTGGAACAGGCGGGCGCCGAAGCGGGGCGACACCTGCTGACGTTGCGCACCGCCGAAAGCCGGAACGACATCGTCGCGATCTGCTCGTTCATCATGGATCCCGACGACCTGACGATCGACGAGGAACGGATCGCGGCGCCCGACGCGGCGGCGATCAAGGCACAGGAAGACGCGCAGGGATACGGATTCTTCGAGCCGTTCGAGCCTGCCGGCGGCACGTCGCAGGTTCCGGCGGCATCCGGACCGCTTGTCACGCAACCGGGAGGGAAAGCCGATGTCCCCGGAAGCGGGCAGGGTGTGCCGGCGACCGGGGAAACCCGGCGGCAGTCGGAGCGGCCGGCGGCCGGACAGGAATCGTCGTCGATCCGGGTCGGTATCGAGAAGGTCGATCAGCTGATCAATCTCGTCGGCGAACTGGTCATCACCCAGGCGATGGTCGCGCAGCGCGCCGGCGTGCTGGATCCGATCGCCAATGAACGCCTGCTGGAAAGCATCAGCCATATCGCCCGCAACACGCGCGCGCTGCAGGAAGCGGTGATGTCGATCCGGATGATGCCGATGGACTACGTCTTCTCGCGCTTTCCGCGGATGGTGCGCGACCTCGCGGTCAAGCTCGGCAAGAAAGTGGAGTTCGTCACCCAGGGCGCGGCCACCGAACTCGACAAGGGTCTGATCGAGCGCATCGTCGACCCGCTGACGCATCTGGTGCGCAACAGCATCGACCACGGCATCGAGGCGCCGGCGGCGCGACGTGCGGCGGGCAAGAATGAAACCGGCCGGCTGTCGCTGTCGGCCGCGCACCAGGGCGGCAACATCGTCATCGAAGTCACCGACGACGGCGGCGGGCTGAACCGCGAACGTATCCTCGACAAGGCGCGCGAGAAGGGTATTCCGGCGTCGGACGCGATGCCGGACGCGGACGTCTGGCAACTGATTTTCGCGCCGGGCTTTTCCACTGCCGAACAGGTGACCGACGTCTCGGGACGCGGCGTCGGCATGGACGTCGTCAAGCGCAACATCGCCGCGATGGGCGGCAGCGTCGACATCCGGTCGAGCCGCGGATTCGGCACGGTGATCTCGATCTCGCTGCCGTTGACCCTGGCGATCCTGGACGGCATGTCGATCCGCGTGGGCGAGGAAATCTACATCCTGCCGCTCGGTTACGTGGTCGAATCCCTGCAGCCGGCGGGCACCGACGTCAAGGACATCCAGGGGCAGGGACGCGTCGTCAAGGTGCGCGGCGAGTACCTGCCGCTGCTGCCGCTGCACGAGGTGTTCGACATCGCCCCGACCCATCCCGATCCGTGCCGCGGCATTGTCGTGATCGTCGAATCGGAAGGGAAAAAGGCGGCGCTGCTGATCGACGAACTGGTCGGCCAGCAGCAGGTCGTCGTCAAGAACCTGGAATCCAATTACCGCAAGGTGGCGGGCATTTCCGGCGCCACCATTCTCGGCGACGGCGGCGTCTCGCTGATCGTCGACGTCGCCGCGCTGCTTCGTTCGGGCCAGCGCTTCGAGGAGGCCGGTATCGCCTGATTCCGCATCCGCCCGGCCTTGGTGCCGGAAATTCCTTCTCATCAACCGAAGAGGTGATGCCATGCTGAAGATATCCGACATCAAGATCGGCGCTCGATTGACCCTGGGGTTTGCGTTGGTGCTGGCGTGCGCGCTGGTCATTCTGGGTTTGGGCTCCTGGCAGATGTACCGGCTGCAGCGGCAGACGGAATTCATCGTCAACACCAAGATGGCGGCGCTGATCGCGGCGATGAACATGCGCGAGTCCGGCGCTTCGCTGGCGTCGTCGCTGCGCAAGGTCGCCACGCCGACCGACGCGGCCGAAGGCGCGCGGGAAAGCAAGCGGCTCGCGGAAATCAGGGCCGCGTATTCAGCGGCCGAAGCGGTCCTGCAGAAGTCGGCCGGCAGCGAGGAAGGCACGGCGCTGCTCAAGCAGGCCATCGCCGGCCGCCAGGCGGTGCAACCGGTGATCCAGCGCATCTCGTCGCTGGTCGCGGGCGGCAACTACTTCGACGGCGCGCAGGCGATGAAGGACGAATTTCCGCCGCTGCACGACAAGTGGATGCAAAGCCTTACCGCGCTTGCGACGCATCAGCAGGAGCAGATGAAGCAGACCTATGCCGCTTCGCAAGAGCATTACCGCCGCACGCAGGCACTCATGCTGGCCATCGGCGCACTGACGATCGCTCTCGGCGCCGCCATCGCGTGGCTGATTACGCGGACGATCGTCGCGCCGCTGAAAAATGCCGGGCGCATCGCCGACACGATCGCGCGCAGCGACCTCACCGAAACGATCGATGCCGATGGCGACGACGAAGCGGCACGGCTCGTGCGTTCGCTGCGCACGATGCAGCAGAACCTCACCGAGACCGTGCGCCGGATCCAGGGTGCGGCCGACACCATCACCACCGCATCGGCCGAGATCGCCTCGGGCAATGCCGACCTGTCTTCGCGCACCGAGCAGCAGGCCTCGTCACTCGAAGAGACCGCGTCCTCGATGGAAGAACTGACGGCGACCGTCAAGCAGAATGCCGAGAATGCCCGACAGGCCAACCAGTTGGTGGTTTCGGCGTCCGACCATGCCAGCCGCGGCGGGGAAGTGGTCGGACAGGTGGTCAGCACGATGGGCGCAATCCGCGACAGTTCGAAGAAGATCGTCGACATCATCGGCGTCATTGACGGCATTGCCTTCCAGACCAATATCCTGGCCCTGAATGCGGCCGTGGAAGCAGCCCGAGCCGGCGAGCAGGGACGAGGCTTTGCAGTGGTGGCGTCGGAAGTTAGGAGCCTGGCGCAGCGCAGTGCAGCCGCGGCCAAGGAAATCAAGGCGCTGATCGGCGACTCGGTGGAAAAGGTCGATGCCGGCAGCAAGCTGGTGGATGAGGCGGGCAAGACGATGGGCGGCATCGTCGGGGCGGTGCGGCACGTGGCCGACATCATGGGCGAGATCACAGCCGCGTCGCAGGAGCAGAGCAGCGGCATCGAGGAAGTCAATCGGGCCATCGGACAAATGGACGAGATGACCCAGCAGAATGCGGCGCTGGTGGAACAGGCGGCCGCGGCGGCCGAGAGCATGCAGCAGCAAGCCGCGGCGCTGGCGCAGGCCGTCAGTGTGTTCCGCATTACCCGGCAGGCGGTGCGGGAAGAGGAGCCACAGGCTGCACCGACGCCCGCATCTGTCGGACGCAAGCCGGCCGCGCTGCCTCCGAAGACGATGCCGCTCGCCCTTGCCGGCGACACCGACTGACCGGTGTTCCGACCCGCTGCCGGAATGGTTTTTCGACCCGACCGCCGTATGCGCTACCGGCGGTTCGGGAACCGACATTCCAGTCGTTTTTGATGCGCGGGAAACATCGGGAAAATGGCGCAAATCATCCGTATCAAACACGAAAGACCGGTCTTTTCCCTCGACATTCCGTTCAAGTTCTATCGGCCGACTGCCGTAAAGAATGCAGTGCCGCGCATGGGCGTGCGGCAGATCGAATGGAGTGGGAGAGCTTCCGCAAATGAGGACATCGAGGAACGCGCTGACCTATCTGGGCCCTCTGACGGTCGCGCTTGCGCCGGGCATGCTGTTCATCGACGGCGCACAGGCCTTGGCAGGTGCACTGTTGCCGAAGCTGTTCGCAACGGCCGTCGGCATCCTCGCGGCGCTGGCCTTGTATTTGCGGCGCGGCGCGCAAGCCGCCGGTCAGGGCGCACTCGGCTCTCATGTCGCCGAAGAGATCGACCACATCATGATCGGCGCGGCCGAGACGTCGCACTTCATCGGCTCGGTCAAGAAGAAGACCGAGCAGGACATCGCGGCGACGCGCGACATCGCAGACAGGTCGCGTCGCAATGCGGGAACCATCGCGGAAATGGCGGCGAACGCGGAACGGGCGTCGACGATCGCCGCCGAGGCGCGCAGCGAAAGCGTCGCCGGCCGCGCGAAGATCGACAGCAGCCTGGATCAGATCCGCGACGCGCAGACCGATGCGCGCGATGCGCTGGCGGTGATGAAGGCGCTCAAGGAGAAATCGGAGCGGATCAACATGGTGACCGATGTGATCGACGAAATTGCCGCGCGCACCAACCTGCTCGCGCTGAACGCGGCGATCGAGGCCGCACGAGCCGGCGAGCACGGCCGCGGCTTTGCCGTGGTGGCCGGGGAAGTGCGGCAGCTTGCGCAACGGACCAAGGCGGCAACCGACGACATCGGCGCGATGGTCCGGGGCATCATCGAGTCGTCCCAGCAGGCTGCCGCCGGCATGACGACGCTGACCCGAAAGGTCGCCGAAGCTGCGGAAAATGCGCAACAGGTACACGGCTTTCTTGCCAGTATCGAGAAGGCCGCCGTCACCTCCGAAAACGAAATCAAACAGATCGCCGATGCGTCCGAGCGGCACGCGCAGTCGGCCAACGCGATTGCCGATGCGATGATGGACATCCTCGAGCGGATGATGATGACCGATGCCCAGTTGCCGCAGGCGATGGATTCGGCGGAACGCCTGTCGGACCGCGCGGAATCGATCTACGGCGCGATCGCGACATCGGGTGTGCGCACCGAGCACGACGAGATTCGCAGGATCGCGCAGCAGGCCGCGCGCGAGGTCGGCCGAATCTTCACCGAAGCCATCGCCGAAGCGCGCATCACGGAGCAGGCGCTGTTCGACCGCAAGTACGTGCCGATCCCGAACACCAATCCGCCCAAGCACGCCAGTGCGTTCGACGCCTTCACCGACGCCGTGCTGCCCGCCGCGCAGGAAGCCATCCTCGACCGGATGCCGCAACTCGCGTTCGCCGGCGCAGTCGACGAGAACGGCTATTTCCCGACGCACAATCTGCGTTTCTCGCAACCGCTGACCGGGAACTACGAGCACGACCTGGTACACAACCGGACAAAGCGGATATTCGACGACCGCACCGGACGGCGCTGTGGCGGCAACCGGTTGCCTTTCCTGCTGCAGACCTACAAGCGCGACACCGGCGAAGTGATGCACGACATGTCGGCACCGATCACCGTCAACGGCCGTCACTGGGGCGGCTTCCGGATCGGTTACCGTTCGCTGAGCCATGCGCCGTCCGGGAACGCGGCGTGACGGGCGCTCATACGGAATCGATCCGATGATCCGCCCGCCGTTCCGATTCGCACACGCGCCGCTTTGCGCTGTCCTGTCCGCCGCGTCGCGCGCCGGTCGCGGCGCCGCCGACAATCGCCGAGGACCCGAAAAATGAGCGTATCGGCTCCCGAGCGCGCAGAGGCGCAAAAGGAATTCGCGTTCACGCCACGCGACTTCGAGCGCATCCGCGCGCTGATCTACCAGCGGGCGGGAATATCGCTCGCCGCCGGCAAGCAGGAAATGGTCTACAGCCGCATCGCGCGCCGCTTGCGCGCCAACGGCATCGGCTCGTTCACGGCCTACCTCGACCGTCTGGAAACCCACGCCGACGGCGAAGAATGGGAAGCCTTCGTCAACGCGCTGACCACCAACCTGACGTCGTTTTTCCGCGAGGCGCACCACTTCCCGATCCTCGCCGAACATCTGAAGCGCATCGGCGGTCCGGCGACGATCTGGTGCAGCGCCAGTTCGACCGGCGAGGAGCCGTACTCGATCGCGATGACTGCCTGCGAAGCGTTCGGCACCTTGACGCCGCCGGTGCAGATCGTCGCGACCGACATCGACACGAACGTGCTGCGGACCGCGTCCGCGGGCGTGTATGCCGCCGAGCGGGTCGAGAAAATGACGTCCGAGCGGATGCGCCGCTTCTTCCTGCGCGGGCGCGGCACGAACGACGGCATGGTGCGCGTGCAACCGGCGCTGCGCGAACTGATCACGTTCCGGCAGCTCAACCTGCTGGCCGACGCCTGGCCGGTGTCCGGCCCGTTCGACGTGATCTTCTGTCGCAACGTGATGATCTATTTCGACAAGCCGACTCAGAGCAAAATCTTGGCGCGCTTCGCGCCGCTGATGAAACCCGACGCGCTGCTGTTCGCCGGCCACTCCGAGAATTTCCTCTACGTGTCCGACGCCTACCGGCTGCGCGGCAAGACCGTCTACGAACTGGCGCGCCCCGGGGTGCCGGCACGGACCTCGATCCACCCGTCCGGAAGAGGATGATGCAGCAAGGCATACAGGAGCAGATGGCGACCAACGTCTATTACGACCGGACGTTCGATCGCGACGCGGCGAAGATCCTGCCCGGCGAGTTCTATACCACGCCGAAGGACATGGTGATCGTTACGGTGCTCGGTTCGTGCGTGGCCGCCTGCATCCGCGATCGGGTCAACGGCATCGGCGGCATGAACCATTTCATGCTGCCGCACAGCACGGCCGATCAGGACAGCCCGGTCTCGCCGTCGCTGCGCTACGGCACTTATGCGATGGAAGTGCTGATCAACGAATTGCTGAAGGCCGGCGCGCGCCGGGAAAACCTGGAGGCGAAGGTGTTCGGCGGCGGCAACGTCCTGCCCGGCTACAACGCGATCAACGTCGGCGAACGCAACGCCGCGTTCGTGCGCGAGTATCTGAAGATGGAAGGCATCCGCATCCTCGCCGAAGACCTCAACGACGTCTACCCGCGCAAGGTCTACTTTTTCCCGCGCACCGGCCGCGTGCTGGTCAAGAAGATTCGCGGACTCAACAACAACACGCTCGCCAATCGGGAGCAGGACTACGCTCACCAGCTGCAGGTCGCCCAGGTGGCCGGCGCGGTGGAACTGTTCGACTGACCGGCGCCCATCCTTTTCGCCATGACCCAGCCCATCAAGGTACTCATCGTCGACGACTCCGCGCTGATCCGCCGCGTGATGAAGGAAATCATCGGCCGCCAGCCGGACATGCAGGTGGTCGGCGTCGCGCCCGACCCGATCGTAGCGCGCGACCTGATAAAGCAGACCAATCCCGACGTGCTGACGCTGGACGTCGAGATGCCGAAGATGGACGGTCTCGATTTCCTCGAAAAGCTGATGCGGCTGCGGCCGATGCCGGTCGTGATGGTGTCGTCGCTGACCGAGCGCGGCTCGGAAATCACGCTGCGGGCGCTTGAATTGGGCGCGGTCGATTTCGTGACCCAGCCGAAGCAGTCGATCCAGAGCGGCATGCAGGAAAAAGCCGAACAGATTTACGAGAAAATCCGCGCGGCGGCGCGCGCGCGTATCAAAGC
>JBQCGO010000098.1:0-3540 GCA_051955575.1 Burkholderiaceae bacterium | reverse complement strand
CACGCCGCGGCCGATCAGCGTGCGCAGCCGCTCCTGGTCCTTCTTCGGCAGCTCGCCCGGCGAATAGACGATGACCGGCATGTCGTGCGTCGCCTCGCTGGCTTGGATCGTCTCCAGCAGCTCGGCGGCGGGCATGTCGGGCAGGTGCAGGTCGATCACCACGCAATCGCAGCGCCGCCGGCGCAGATCGCCCAGCGCTTCCTTCGCGCTGCCGACGGTGCGAACCTGCACGTCGCTGCCGCCGATGGCGGCGGCGATCGCGTCGCGCGCCGACTCGTCGCCGGCAGCCACCAGCACGCTCTTGGTCTTGCGCTCGGCGAACTTGACGATGGCGGCCAGCGCCTTGCGGATTTCCTCGGCGGTCACCGGCTTGACCAGGTACTCGAACGCGCCGTAGCGCAGGCCGCGCGCGCGGTCGTCGTCGGTGGAAATGATTTCCACCCGGATGTGCCGGGTCGCCGCATTGCGCTTCAGGCGCTCCAGCACCGACCAGCCGTCGATGTCGGGCAGGTGCAGGTCGAGCGTGATCGCGGTCGGGCGGTAGCGCTCCGCCGCGTCGAGCGCGTCCGCGCCGCGCGGCGCGACGATGCCCTTGAAGCCCTTCTCGCGCGCGGCCGACAACAGGATCTCGGCGAAGGTCGGATCGTTCTCGACCAGCAGCAGCCCCTGGTCGCCGGCGCCGACCGCGTCGCGGTCGTCGCTGATCTGCACCGCCGGCTGGGCCTCTGGTATGTCGCGGCGCGCGCGGCGGGCGTCGTGCTCGCCGGCGATCACCTCTATCGGCATGCGCGGCGCCTCGCTGCCGTGCAGCGGCACGAACAGCGCGAAGGTGCTGCCGCGGCCGACTTCGCTCGACACCAGCCGCAGTTCGCCGCCCAGGAGGCGCGCCAGCTCGCGGCTGATCGACAGGCCGAGGCCGGTGCCGCCGTACTTGCGCGAGGTGCCGGTGTCGGCCTGCTGGAACGCTTCGAAGATCAGTTTCTGCTTGTCGGGCGACACGCCGATGCCGGTGTCGGTGACGGTGAAGGCGACCACGCTCTCGGCGCGGTTCAGGCCGGCATGGTCGACGCTCCAGCCGGACGCCGCCGGCTCGACCGACAGCCGCACGCTGCCCTTCTCGGTGAACTTGAACGCGTTCGACAGCAGGTTCTTGACGATCTGCAGCAGCCGCTTTTCGTCGGTCCAGGTCGCCTCGGGCAACAGTTCCGACACGTCCACCGCGAAGCCGAGGCCGCGGTTTTCGGCGACCGGTCGGAACATCCGCTCGAGCTGGTCGTGCAGGTGGTCGAACTTGGTGTCGGCCAGATCCAGCGTGACGGTGCCGGACTCGATCTTCGACAGGTCGAGAATCTCGTTGATCAGGCCCAGCAGATCCTTGCCCGAACCACGGATCGTCTTCGCGTATTCGACCTGCTTCGACGACAGGTTGTGCTCCGGGTTGTCGGCCAGTTGCTGCGCCAGGATCAGGAGGCTGTTCAGCGGCGTGCGCAGCTCGTGCGACATCGAGGACAGGAATTCTGACTTGTACTTCGAGGTCAGCATCAATTGCTCGGCTTTTTCCTCCAGCGACAGCTTGGTGATTTCCACTTCGCGGTTCTTGCGCTCGACCTCGGCCTTCTGCTCTTCCAGCAGCCGCGCCTTGTCTTCCAGCTCGGCGTTGGTGGAGCGCAGCTCTTCCTGCTGCGACTGCAGTTCCTCGGTCAGCGACTGCGACTGCGTCAGCAGCGCCTCGGTCCGCATGTTGGCTTCGATCGTGTTCAGCACGATGCCGATCGATTCGGCCAACTGGTCGAGGAAGGTCTGGTGGATCGGGCTGAACAGCGTGAACGACGCCATCTCGACCACCGCCTTGACCTTGTTCTCGAACACGATCGGCAGCACGATGATGTTCAGCGGCGCCGCTTCGCCGAGGCCGGAGGTGATCGCGACGTAGTCGCCCGGTACCTCGGTCAGCAGGATGCGCTTGCGTTCGTACGCGCACTGGCCGACCAGGCCTTCGCCGAGCCGCCACTGCTGCGGCACGTTCTGCTTGCCGACATAGGCATAGGCCGACAGCAGCGACAGGTGCGGATTGCCGGCGTCGCCGTCGTCCATCATGTAGAACACGCCGTGCTGCGCGTTGATCAGCGGCGCGAGTTCCGACAGCACCATCTTCGACACCGCCGCCAGGTCGCGCTGGCCCTGCAGCAGCCGGGTGAATTTCGCGAGGTTGGTCTTGAGCCAGTCCTGTTCCGCGTTCTGCCGCGTGGTTTCGCGCAGGTTGCGGATCATTTCGTTGACGTTGTCCTTCAGCTCGGCGACCTCGCCCTTGGCTTCCACCTGGATGTTCCGGGTCAGGTCGCCCTTGGTCACCGCGGTCGCCACGTCGGCGATCGCGCGCACCTGGTTGGTCAGGTTCGCCGCGAGGCCGTTGACGTTGTCGGTCAGTTCGCGCCAGGTGCCGGCCGCGCCCGGCACGCTCGCCTGGCCACCCAGCTTGCCTTCGACGCCCACCTCGCGCGCCACCGAGGTCACCTGGTCGGAGAACAGCGCCAGCGTGTCGGTCATGTTGTTGATCGTGTCGGCCAGTTCGGCGATCTCGCCCTTGGCTTCCACGGTCAGCTTCTTCTTCATGTCGCCGTTGGCGACCGCGGTCACCACCTTCGCGATGCCGCGCACCTGGTTGGTCAGGTTGGCCGCCATGAAGTTGACGTTCTCGGTCAGGTCTTTCCAGGTGCCGGACACGCCGCGCACCTCGGCCTGGCCGCCCAGCTTGCCTTCGGTACCCACCTCGCGTGCCACGCGGGTCACCTCGGCGGCGAACGAGTTCAGCTGGTCCACCATGGTGTTGACGGTGTTCTTCAGCTCGGCGATCTCGCCCTTCACGTCCACCGTGATCTTCTTGCCGAGGTCGCCGTTCGCCACCGCCGTCGTCACCTGCGCGATGTTCCTCACCTGCGACGTCAGGTTCGACGCCATCATGTTGACCGAATCGGTCAAGTCCTTCCAGGTGCCGGCCACGCCGGTCACGTAGGCCTGTCCGCCCAGCTTGCCCTCGATACCCACTTCCCGCGCCACCCGGGTCACCTCGGACGCGAACGAGCGCAACTGGTCCACCATCGTGTTGATGGTTTCCTTCAGCCGCAGGAATTCGCCGCGCACGTCCACCGTGATCTTGCGCGACAGGTCGCCGTTGGCCACCGCGATCGTCACCTCGGCCACGTTACGCACCTGCGCGGTCAGGTTCGACGCCATGCCGTTGACCGAATCGGTCAGGTCTTTCCAGGTGCCGGACACGCCGGCCACTTCCGCCTGGCCGCCGAGGCGCCCATCGGTCCCGACCTCGCGCGCCACGCGCGTGACTTCCGAAGCGAACGAGCGCAGCTGGTCGACCATGCTGTTGATGGCCTCCTTCAGCTGCAGGATCTCGCCGCGCACGTCCACGGTAATCTTCTTCGACAAGTCGCCGCTCGCGATGGCTGTCGACACCTCGGCGATATTGCGCACCTGCGCAGTCAGATTGCTCGCCATCGAGTTTACGCTGTCGGTCAGGTCTTTCCA
>JBQCGO010000097.1:0-12463 GCA_051955575.1 Burkholderiaceae bacterium | reverse complement strand
ACCAAGTACGGCAACGCGATCGCGCAGCAGGAAAACGACAAGGCGATGGACGCGGTGCGCAAGACCGGCAAGACCACCGTCTACACGCTGACCGACGCCGAGAAGGCCGAATGGCGCAAGGCGCTGCAGCCGGTGCAGCAGCAGATGGCGCCGCGCATCGGCAAGAACCTGATCGACGCGGTCAACAAGGAAGCGGCGGCGCTCGGTTATAAATAATCATGCGTTGCCCACCGGGAACCCGTTCATCGCCGGTTCCCGGCATCGTAATATCCAGAAATGGCCGGCGACCGCCGGCCTTTCTGACGAGGAGACACAATGAAATTCCTTGACCACCTGGAAGAGTGGTTCATCAGCTTCCTGATGGCGGGTGCCACGCTCGTGATTTTCGTCGCGATCGTGCACCGCTACCTGTCGGGACTGCCGATTCCCTATCTGCAGGACGAACTCATCAAGCTCAACACGAGCTGGGCGCAGGAAATCACCATCTACATGTTCGTCTGGATGGCGAAATTCGGCGCCGCCTACGGCGTGCGTACCGGCATCCACGTCGGCGTCGACGTGCTGATCAACCGGCTCAACACCCCGTGGCGCAACAAGCTGATCATCTTCGGCCTGCTGGCCGGCGCCCTGTTCACCGGCGTGGTCGGCTCGCTGGGCGCGAACTTCATCTACGAGCTCAGCCACACCAGCAGCGTGTCCGAAGTGCTGGAACTGCCGATGTGGATGGTGTACGCCGCGGTACCGCTCGGTTCCTACCTGATGTGCTTCCGTTTCCTCCAAGTGGCGTGGGCGTTCTACAAGACCGGCGAGCTGCCCAAGCATGACCATGCGCACGTGGAAGGCATCGATCCGAACGAAGAAGACATCTCCGGAGCAAAAGTATGAACGCGACCATCATCTTCGTTCTGCTGATCGCGCTCATGCTGACGGGCATGCCGATCTCGATCTCGCTCGGCCTCACCGTCCTGACCTTCCTCTTCACGATGACGGACGTGCCGGTGCAGTCGGTGGCACTGAAGCTGTTCACCGGCATCGAGAACTTCGAGATCATGGCGATCCCGTTCTTCATCCTGGCGGGCAACTTCCTGACCCACGGCGGCGTCGCGCGGCGGATGATCAACTTCGCCACCTCGATCGTCGGCCACTGGCACGGCGGCCTGGCGCTGGCCGGCGTGCTGGCCTGCGCGCTGTTCGCCGCGGTGTCCGGCTCTTCGCCGGCGACGGTGGTGGCGATCGGCTCGATCATCCTTCCCGCGATGGTGCGGCAGGGTTATCCGAAGCGTTTCGGCGCCGGCATCATCACCACCTCCGGCGCGCTCGGCATCCTGATCCCGCCGTCGATCGTGATGGTGATGTTCTCGGTGTCCACCAACACCTCGGTCGGCAAGCTGTTCATGGCCGGCGTGATCCCGGGCCTGCTGCTCGCGTTCTTCCTCGGTTTCACCACCTGGGTCAAGGCGAAGAAGAACAATTATCCGCGCATGCCGAAGGCCACCTGGGCCGAGCGCTGGGCCGCGTTCCGCAAGAGCGTCTGGGGCCTGCTGCTGATCGTCATCGTGATGGGCGGCATCTACACCGGCGTGTTCACGCCGACTGAGGCGGCGGCAATCTCGGCGGTCTATGCGTTCGTCATCGCGGTGTTCGTCTACAAGGACCTGACCTGGAAGCAGGTGCCGAAGGTGCTGCTGGATTCCGCGTCGATGTCGGCGATGCTGCTCTACATCATCACCAACGCGGTGCTGTTCTCGTTCCTGATGACGTCGGAAAACGTGCCGCAGGCAATGGCGGGCTGGATTCTCCACGCCGGACTGGGCAAGATCGGCTTCCTGTTCGTGGTCAACATCCTGCTGCTGCTGGCCGGCAACGTGATGGAGCCGTCGTCGATCGTGCTGATCATGGCACCGATCCTGTTCCCGGTGGCTTCCGCGCTGGGCATCGATCCGGTCCACTTCGGCATCATCATGGTGGTCAACATGGAAGTCGGCATGTGCCATCCGCCGGTCGGCCTGAACCTGTACGTCGCCTCGGGCATCACGAAGATGGGCATCTCGGAGCTGACGGTGGCGGTGATGCCGTGGCTGCTGACGATGATCGGCTTCCTGCTGCTGGTGACTTACGTGCCGCAGATCTCGCTGTGGCTGCCGAGCCTCATGTTCTGATGAGGACCGGGCGCCGGTGCGGCATCCCCGCGCCGGCGCCGCAGGATTTTCCTTTCCGGCCGCCGGGGTTTGCGGTCGCGGCCGGAATCCTTCCGACGGGCGTCGCCCGTCATGTCGACGACGACATGCGATGACACTGATTCCCCGACAAGACGTGTTTTGCGCCATCGTCCCCGCGCCGTTCGGCGCAGTCGGCGTGCGCACCGAAGCCGGCCTGGTGCGCGAACTCGTCTATCTTCCCGCGTCGTTCGGCGAACGGGCGCCGGTCAATCCGCTCGCTGCGGAAACTGCCCGGCAGATCGGACGCTACGTCGCCGACCCGGACTGGCGCTTCGACCTGCCGCTGGCGCCGGCCGGATCGGCCTTCCAGCGCCGGGTCTGGGACGCGATCGGCGCGATCCCGCGCGGCACGATCATCACCTACGGCGAACTGGCGCGCCGCGTTCGCTCGGCGCCGCGCGCGGTCGGGCAGGCCTGCGGCGCGAACTGGTTTCCGCTGGTGATTCCCTGCCACCGGGTGGTCGCCGCCGGCGGACTCGGCGGTTTCTCGAACGACGGCGACATTGCCGGCTTCCATGTCGGCGTCAAGCGCTGGCTGCTCGACCATGAGGGCGCCCGGCTCGCCGCACCCGGCTCGCATGGCTAGACTCGCCCGCACCGTCGCGCCATCCTCGTGCGGGCGCGACATCGATGAATTCTGCGACATCCTCTGGCTGGAGGACGGCCTGTCGAGAAACACGCTCGACGCCTACCGGCGCGACGTGACGCTGTTCGCCGCCTGGCTCGACGCCGAGCGCGGCAAGGCGATTCTTTCTGCCGGGCCGGAAGACATCGCCGCCTATTTCACCGACCGGCACGCCGACACCAAGGCCACGTCCGCCAATCGGCGGCTGGCGGTGCTGAAGCGCTTCTACCAGCTCGCGTTGCGGCGCAACCGCATCGCTGCCGATCCGTGCGTGACGATGAAATCGGCGCGCCAGGCGCCGCGCTTCCCGAAGACCCTGTCCGAGGCGCAGGTCGAGGCGCTGCTCGCCGCGCCCGATGTCGACGCGGCGCTCGGCCTGCGCGACCGCACCATGCTGGAACTGATGTACGCCAGCGGCCTGCGCGTGTCGGAACTGGTTTCGCTGCAGACGGTGGAAGTCGGGATGAACGAGGGCGTGCTGCGCGTCGCCGGCAAGGGCGACAAGACCCGCCTGGTGCCGTTCGGCCAGGAAGCGCGCGGCTGGATCGAACGCTATCTGCGCGAGGCGCGGCCGCAGATCCTCGGCGCGCGCAGCGCCGACGCACTGTTCGTCACCGGGCGCGGCGCGCCGATGACGCGCCAGATGTTCTGGGTGCTGATCAAGAAATACGCGCGCAGGGCCGACGTCAATGCGCCGCTGTCGCCGCACACGCTGCGCCATGCGTTCGCCACCCACCTGCTGAACCACGGCGCCGATCTGCGCGTGGTGCAACTGCTGCTCGGCCATTCCGACATCTCCACCCCCCAGATCTACACCCACGGCGCGCGCGAGCGGTTGAAGACGCTGCATGCGGCGCATCATCCGCGCGGATGAGGGCGAACGGCCGTCCGGGCCGCAGGGTAGCGCGAATGGTCATCGAGCCGTTATAATTCCGCCACGTCGCGGGGCCCGCAGGTTCCGCCGGCGGTTGTTCAGGGCAGGCGGCCCGCCTGCCGTCGACATCTTTCGGCGATCCGCCGGCCCTTCCGTCCAGATGAAAACGAGAAACCATGCTTATGGCTCGGGAAGACATCCCCGATGATGTAAGGCGCTTCATCCTGACCAGCATCGCGTCGGTGCCGTATCTCGAAGCCCTTCTGCTCGCGCGCGACGTTCCCGAACGCGACTGGGAAGCCAAATCCCTGGCGCAGCGACTCTACATCGGCGAACCGGCGGCCGCCGAACTGCTGACGACGATGCACGCAGCGAACCTGCTGACGCGTCTCGACGGCGAAACCCCGCTGTACCGCTACCACCCCGAATCCGATGCCCTGCGCGAGATCGTCGACCGCGTCGCCATGTCGTACGCCCGCAACCTGATCGACGTGACCAACCTGATCCATTCCAACAGCGGCAGAAAGGCCCAGCAATTCGCGGACGCCTTCAAATGGCGCAAGGATTCCTGACATGGCGAAAATCGTTTACATCCTTTGCATGCTCACCTCGTTCGCCTGCGCATTCCTGCTGCTGCGCAGCTACGCCGCCAGCCGCTATCGCCTGCTGTGGTGGAGCGGGCTGTGCTTCGTCGGCCTGACCTTGAACAACCTGATCCTGATCATCGACGCGCAGACCGGACCGCAGATCGACCTCACCTTCTGGCGGCTGCTCGCCGCACTGGTGGCGTTGCTGCCGCTGCTGTACGGCCTGATCTGGGAAGAGAAGTGAGCCGCCGATGACGATCGTCAAATTCATCCTGATCGGCGCCATCGCGATGGGTTCGTTCATCGCGGCGCTGTTCTTCCTGCGTTTCTGGAAGGCCACCAAGGACCGGTTCTTCCTGTACTTCGCGCTGTCCTTCCTGATCGAAGGGATCAACCGTCTGCTGCTCGGCACCGTCGCCGGCTTCAACGACGACGCGCCGATCAGTTACCTGGTCCGTCTGGTCGCCTACGGGCTGATCCTGTGGGCGATCTACGAAAAGAACCGCCGCCCCGGAAAGCCATGACGCCGCTCAGGCGTCGGCCGGCTGCCGGCCCTGTCCGAACGTCTCGAACAGCCGGACCCGCGCGCTGACGATGCCGTGGTCCGAGGTATCGGGCCGTCGCAGCGCGAGGTGGTCGTTGAGGTAAGCGACGTCCACCACGCGGCCGATCGCGTCCGGCGACGCCGGATGGAAATCGGCCGACAGCAGGATGTGGTCGATGGTTTCGTAGACGCCGTCGTGCGCGTGCGTGAAGCCGATGTCCGGCTGATGACTGCGCCGCGACAGCAGCGTGCGGCTGTCGAACAGCGCGTCCCGCTCGCTCCCGAGACCCGGCCGCCCGCCGGTGATGATCTGCAGCGGCGCCGACTGCGCGACATCGTTGAAGTCGCCCAGCACCGCCAGCGGCGCCCGATGCCGCTCCATGTGTTCCGTCAGCAGGTAGCGCAATCCGAGCGCTTCGGTGCCGCGCCGGATCAGCGAGCGCAGCGCCGCCATCCCCGCTTCGTAAGCATCGTCGCCGGCTTCGGCAATGGTGTCCGGGCGTGTGGATTTCAGGTGCACCACCAACACCTCGATCGGCCGGTCGTCGCCGCAGCGGATGCGTGCCTGCAACACCGGCCGGGTGAACCGATCGGCCGGGTTCGGCACGCCGGGCAAGGCCACCGACAAGCCGCGCGGCAACATCCGGTGCAAGACCATGTCGCCTTCCACCGGCAGCCGCGATACCAGCGCCACCGCCGGCGTCAGGCCGCCGGCGTGCGCTTCCGGTTCCGCGCCGAGATGGCGGGCGTCGCGGTAGCAGCGCGTCCTGGTGAGCACGTCGCGCAGCGCGTCCTGCGAAAAGATTTCCTGGAAGCCGATGACGTCGGCGTCGAGCATGTCGATCTGGTGCGCGATCCAGTCGGCCTTGGCGGCGTACTGGTCGGCGGTGTAGGGAGGGTGGTCGCGGTAGAACGGGGTGCCGGGCAGGGCGAGGTTGCGCACATTGAAGCTTGCAAAGCGGATTTCCTGTTGCATAATGTGCTCCGATTTTCAACCTAGCGTATCACGGCATGGCAGGCAGGGAGCACATCTCGGAGACGCCGGCGACGCAGTTCCTGCGCCGGCACGGCGTCGCGTTCAGCGAGCATCCCTACGCCTACGAGGAGCACGGCGGCACCGCGGTGTCGGCGCGCGAACTGGGCGTCGACGAGCACAGCGTGGTCAAGACGCTGGTGATGCAGGACGAGGCCGCGAAGCCGCTGATCGTGCTGATGCACGGCGACTGCAAGGTGTCCACCAAGAACCTCGCGCGCCAGATCGGCCACAAGTCGGTCGAGCCATGCAAGCCCGAGGTCGCGAACCGGCATTCGGGCTACCTGGTCGGCGGCACGTCGCCGTTCGGCACCCGCAAGGCGATGCCGGTCTACGTCGAGCAGACCATCTACGACCTCGACACCATCTACATCAACGGCGGCCGGCGCGGCTACCTGGTCGGCATCGCGCCGTCCGCGCTGAACGGCCTGCTGCCCGTCACGCCAGTGCAATGCGCGCTGCCGGACAAATAGCCGCGCCGCGTTCCCTCATCGTTGCCGCTTTCGACCGAATCCCGTCATGCCCACTCTCGCCGTCATCGTTCTCGCCTACCTGATCGGGTCGGTTTCGTTCGCCGTCGTGGTCAGCCGCCTGTTCCGTCTCGCCGATCCGCGCACCTACGGCTCGAAGAACCCGGGCGCGACCAACGTGCTGCGCAGCGGCAACCGGGCGGCGGCCGCGCTGACGCTGCTCGGGGACGGTTTCAAAGGCTGGTTTGCGGTGTGGCTCGCCGGCGTGCTACGGGCGCGCTACGGGCTGGACGACGGCGTCATCGCGTGGGCGGCGGTGGCAGTGTTCGTCGGTCATCTTTGGCCGATCTTCTTCCGCTTCCGCGGCGGCAAGGGCGTGGCCACCGCGCTCGGCGTGCTGCTCGGGATCAACCCGTGGCTCGGCCTGGCGACCTTCGTCACCTGGATCGTCGTCGCCTATGCGTTTCGCTACTCGTCGCTGGCGGCGCTGGTCGCGGCGGTGTTCGCGCCGTTCTACTACGGGTTGCTGTTCGGCACCGACGCGACGCTGCTGGCGGTGCTGGTGATGAGCGGCCTGCTGATCTACCGGCACCGCGCCAACATCGGCAACCTGATCGCCGGCCGCGAGAGCCGGCTCGGCGGCAGCCGGAAGTAAGTTTCCCTACCGTCCCTTGCCGGCCGCGTGGCCCATCCACAGGTCGCTCTGCTGGCGCACCACGTCGTTGAGCGAGCCGCTGCGCGCATAGGCGGCGCGCAGCCAGTCGGCGTCGGAGCCGCGCTCGCCGATGCGCGTCGCCAGGTGGCGCAGCGCATCCTCGGTGCCGATCTCGCGCGCCGTGTCGCGCAGCCGGTCGAAGGTCGAGAGGATGTCGTCCTTCAGCGACTGCCGGCCGCCGCCGATCGGGTCGATCAGCGCGCCGGCCAGCCCGAAGCGGCACGCCTGGAAGCGGTTGTACGAGTAAGTCAGGTACAGATCCTGGGTCGGCGCCAGCGAGCGGTCGGCAAAGATTTGCGCGGCCAGCGTCTGAGCATAACCGGCGATCGCTACCGCGGTCTCGATCTCCAGCGGCGTGTCGCAGATGCGGATCTCGACCGTGCCGTATTCCGGCTTGGGCCGGATGTCCCAGTAGAAATCCTTCATGCTCGCGACGATGCCCAGCCCCGACATCTTGCGGAAATAGTCGTTGAAGCCGTCCCAGTTCGCGATGTACGACGGCATGAAACCCGATAGCGGGAACGCGTTGATGCTGGTCAGCCGCGATGACTGGAAGCGGGTGTCGACGCCCTGGTAGAACGGTGAGGATGCCGACAGCGCGATGAAGTGCGGAATGTAGCGCGCCAGCCGATGCGCGAGCCGGATTGCCTCGTCGCCGTCGGCGCAGCCGATGTGCACGTGCTGCCCGTAGACGGTGAACTGCTTGGCGAGGTAGCCGTACAGTTCCGACACCAGTTGATAACGTTCGGTCGGGAAGATGCGCTGGTCGTCCCAGCGCTGGAACGGGTGCGCGCCGCCGCCCGCCAGGCCGAGATTCAACCGGTCCGCGGCCGACACCATCAGCGCGCGCATCGCCGTCAATTCCTCGAGCATTTCCCGGTGGCAGGTATGCACCGAGGTCGCGATCTCGATCATGCTCTTGGTGATCTCGGGCTTGATGTCGTAGCCGTGCTTCTGCTTGTCGATCAGCCCGATCAGGTCGCCCGAGGCGCTGGTCAGGTTGTAGTCGCGGCGATTGACGATCTGCAGCTCGAGCTCGACGCCCATCGTCAATGGCGTCGAACGGTGGAATTCCAGCATCGTTGAGACTCCTCGGCAGGATCAGTGATGGCTTTCGCCGGAACGGTTCAGCGCATAGCGAGTGCACAGCGGGCCGACAAGTTCCAGGATCACGAGCATCGAGATCATCAGCGCGGCGAGGTCGGCGCCGAACTGCGGATAGGCATCCGCCGCATTCTGCACCAGGATGATCTTGAAGCCGGACAGCGGCATCAGCGCCACGCCGAGCAACGCGCCTTTCTTCACCGACATGCCGTTGAAACGCGCGGTCGCCGCCGTGGTCGCCACCGTCACCGCCAGCCGCAGCACGACGAAGGCGATCGCCAGCGGCGCGAGTTCGCGCAGGTGCGACAGTTCCAGCCGCGCGCCGGCGAACACGAACAGCACCACGTAGGCGAGCATGGTGAACGGGCTGAATTCGAGTTCGACCAGCGCGTAGCGGCGGTCGTTGCTGCGGCTGGCGATGCCGAAGGCCAGCAGCGCGATCAGCGCCGCCAGCTTCAGCATCGACGCCAGTCCGACGGTGGCGGCGATCAGCGCGATGACCACGATCATCTGCGCCGCGCGGTCGCGGCCGAGCCGGTGACCGAGGAACACCAGCAACTGGCTCGCCAGCCAGCCCAGCAGCACCGAGCCGAACAGCAGGTACAGCGGATGCAGCACGTAGCCCTGCCAGCCCATGCGGTACTGCACGTGCAGCGCGGCCAGGCCCATCGAGAAACCGATGAAGCCCATCACGTTGCCGATCACCACGATGTGCAGCAGCCGGTCGGTCATCTGGCCCTCGGCACGCTGCTCGCCGACCACGTTCATGGTCGCCGCCGGCGACGCCGCCATGCCGATCGAGGCGATCATCGTCGCCACCACGATGCCGACGTCGAAATACAGCAGCAGCCAGAACAGCACCAGGAAGGTCGCGACCGACAGCGCGACGCCGGTGGCCAGCAGCCGCTTCTCGCGCAGCATCCAGCGGAAGTCGACGCGCCGGCCGAGTTCGAACAGGATCAGCCCGAGCGCGAGATCGAGCAACAGCACGAAGTCGTCGAGCATCGGGTCGCTGATCAGCTTCAGGCCGCCGGGACCGATCAAAAAGCCGGTCACGACGTAGCCGGTGATGGTGGGTACCGGCAGCAGGCGGCCGAGCAGGCGGGCGCCGAGAATGCCGGCGATCAGGATCAGGCCGGCCGCAGTCAGCAGGTTGATCGGTACCGGGAAGTCGGGGAACAGGCCCAGGGAGCTGAGGTTCGGAGTCATCGGCGAGCGGTCATCCAATCAGAGGAACAGGAAACAGCAGGCTGCCGCGGCAGTCGGCAGGAGCGCCGCCACGAACAGGCCGCCGGGATGGATCGACTGTTCGTTGAATCGTTCGCCGAGGATCGCGAAGCCGGCGGGGTTCGGCGCGTTGGCGATGACGGTCAGGCCACCGCCGGTGACCGCGCCGGCCACCAGTGCATATTTCGCCGGATCGGCGATGCCCTGGACCAGCGAACCGAGATAGGTCAGCGCCGCGTTGTCGGTGACCGCGGTCAGGGCGGTGGCGCCGAAAAACAGCAGCGTCGCATCCATCCCCGCCAGGACCGGCTGCAGCCACCAGCGCTGCTGGCCGCCGAGCACCACCAGGCCGGCGAGGAAGAACGCGACCAGCAGACCCTCGCGCAGCATCAGCGGATCCTGGTGGCGCCGGTAGGCGTCGGTGAAGCCGAGGAAAAACAGGAACAGGCCGATGAACACCACCGGATAGTGGGCGGTCAGTACCGTCGCGGCGAGGAAGGCGAGATGGATCAGCACCACCGGCAGCGGCACCGCCCGGGGTTCGGCATCGTCCGCCGGCGGCGGCAGCGTCGCCAGCGCGCGGCGGAACAGCCAGGTCAGGACCGCGGCATTGGTGACGACCGCGACCGCGGCCTTCCAGCCGAAGGTGCTCGACATGAAGCCGGGACCCCAGCCCCAGGTGCCGGCCACCATCAGGACCGGCGGCGCGGCATACGGCGTCAACACGCCGCCGATCGAAACGTTCACCAGCAGTACCGCGAGCGTCGCGTACTTCATCGGTTCCGGCATGCCGGAACCGAAGTAGCGGTCGCGCAGCATCAGCGCGGCCAGCGTCATCGCCGCCGGCTCGGTGATGAACGAGCCGAGCAGCGGCACCACCGACAGGCAGACGACGTAACCGGCCGTTTGCGGCGCCAGCGGCAACCGGCGCGCGCTCGCATCGCCCGCGCGTTGCGCGCCGCACAGCACAGGCCGGGTGCCGGCGATCACCAGGATCGCGAACACGAACAGCGGCTCGGTGAAGTCCTGTTGCTGCAGGTAGGACAGCGCCGATGCGGGACCGGCCGTCGCCGCCATGAACGCCACCAGCACCAGCGCCCAGAAACCGAACACCACTTCCACCTCGCCGAGCAGGTGCCACAGGCCGGCGTGGCGCGGCTGGATGTGGGCGAGATGCTCGAACCATTTGGTGGAAAAGGTATGCAGCACTGCGACTGCGAACAGCGCGGCGCCGGCGATCTCGATGGCATTTGCCTGGAGCATGGCGTCCTTTCATTCTGGTCAGCAGGCGGCGCGATGCGGCAGCGCCGGACGGAGAGGTGCCGGCGAGGCGGCACGGCAAGGATTGCGGATGCGACGCCGGGGCGGCCGGCGAGAGAAGCCGGGCGGGACATGCCGGCCGGCCGGAGCGTTGCGCCGGCTGCGGAGCCGACGTCAGGGCGGCTAATTGTAATCGAATGTGACCGCGCCTCACCAGCCGCGGGCGTCAGCCCGCGAGCGAGGGTCGGGGCACGGGCTGAGGCAGGAGTTGAGACCGGGCACTAAGACAGGGGTGCGGCGGGCCGGGTCAATTCGTTCAGCGGCCAGCGCGGCCGCACGGTGAAGGCGTAGTCGCGCACCGCCTGCGACGGATCGGCCTGCAGCCGCAGCGCGCCGGCGAATGCGATCATCGCGCCGTTGTCGGTGCACAGGTCGAGTGGCGGGTAGTGGACCGCGAAGCGCCGATGCTTCGCTGCCGCGTCCAGCGATTCGCGCAATTGCCGGTTGGCGCCGACGCCGCCGGCCACCACCAGCCGCGACAGGCCGGTCTGCTTCAGCGCGGCGACGCACTTCGCCGTCAGCACCTCGACGATCGCATCGACGAAGGCGCGGCTGATGTCGGCCTTTTCCTGCTCGCAGATGTTGGTGCGGTGTTGTTTCACCAGCGTCAGCACCGCGGTCTTCAACCCCGAAAAGCTGAAGTCAAGATTCTTCGAATGCAGCATCGGCCGCGGCAGCCGGAACGCGTCCGGCGTGCCGAATTCGGCCAGCCGCGAGATCGCCGGGCCGCCCGGATAGCCGAGCCCGAGCAGCTTGGCCGACTTGTCGAACGCCTCGCCGGCGGCGTCGTCGAGCGTCTCGCCGAGCAGCGCGTACCGGCCGACGCCGTCGACCCGCATCAGCTGCGTGTGGCCGCCGGACACCAGCAGCGCGACGAACGGGAAGGCCGGCGCGTCCGGCGCCAGGAGCGGCGACAGCAGATGGCCTTCGAGATGGTGGATGCCGATCACCGGCGCGTCGAGCGCGAGGCCGAGACCGCAGGCGATCGACGCGCCGACCAGCAGCGCGCCGGCCAGCCCCGGCCCCTGGGTGAAGGCGATCGCGTCGATGTCGCCGCGCGCCAGGCCGGCTTCGGCCAGCGCCTGCTCCAGCAGCGGCAGCGCGCGACGGATGTGGTCGCGCGAGGCCAGTTCCGGCACCACGCCGCCGTAGGCCTCGTGCATCGCGACCTGTGAATGCAGCGCGTGCGCAAGCAGGCCGCGCGCGGTGTCGTACAGCGCGAGGCCGGTTTCGTCGCAGGAGGATTCGATGCCGAGAACGATCATGGCAAGGGGGAATGAGGCAAACCGCCATTGTAAGAGGCCGGCGCCGTCCGCGCAGCGCCCGCGCCCAGCATGAAAAAGCCGGCCGCCGCCGAAGCGGGGGCCGGCTTCAAAACAACGCAGGCGGCTCAGTCGGGAACGGTCACAGTGTCGTTCGCGAACGTGATCCGGTCGGCGGCGGGCGGATCGATCCGGATCGGCGGCACGTTGGCGTCGGTGATCGGCGCGACCACGCCGCCGGCAATCGCGCGCGGTATGGTGCGCACCACCTGGCTGCCGGGCAGCGGCGCGCCTTGCTTCAGGTGCGCGTACATCAGGTCCATCGCGCGGTTGAAGTACACGTGCAGCGGCACGTAGCGGTTGCTGTAGCCGGGGAAGCCGAGGAAGGCGTCGAAGTGCTGCGCGTTGGTGACCTCGATGTACGACAGCTGGCTCTTGCCGCCCTCGACGATCCGGTTCTCGCCGAAGTACGGCCGCGACGAG
>JBQCGO010000096.1:0-7874 GCA_051955575.1 Burkholderiaceae bacterium | reverse complement strand
GGTGACGATCTTCGTGAAGTCGGTGAAGCCCGGCAGGTTCAGCGACGAGTCGAGCCAGAACGGGTGGAAGAAGAACGAGCCGAACCCGTCGCGCACCGCCAGTCCGAACTGGGCGTTGGTGTACAGGTCCTGCCAGGTGTAGACGATGTTCGAGGTCGGATCGATGTAGCTGATGTCGTACTCGATGTCGCCCAGGTTTTCCGGGAGGATGTGCTGGCCGTAGTAGTCGCGGTCGATGACGTACGGAAAGAACTGCCCGACCTCGTAGTCGCGCCCGGTCGCCGCGCCGTAATCCGGCACGTCCGCGGTGTAGTACACCGCCCGCTGGTAGGTCTTCGGGTATAGCGCGGCGGCCGCGCGGTTGGCGCTCGCGGAGCCCTGGTAGTGCGGCGTTTCCCAGGCGAGCGGCATGTAGCCGTTGCTGATCAGGTCGCTGCGGCCCTGCGCCATCCGGCCGTAGGCCCAGTTGAACGAATCCTCCGGCAGCAGCCGGTCGTGCACCGCGTCCCAGAACTCGAAGTCGTCCGCCGACACCGCGGTGTAGCGGTTCGGGATGTTCGAGTACTGGTGGGTATAGCCGTGCTGGACGATCTCGCCGCCGCGCGGCAGCGCGTAGTTCAGGGCGGTTTTCAGGGTGCCGGCCTGCGACAGCGGAATCGTCTGCGGCACGCCGCCGTTGTACTTGCCGAGCGGGTCCTTGTACAGCGGGATCACGGCGATCGAGAACGGAATCTGTTTCGAGTACAGGTAATCGGTCAGTTTCTTCATGTTGGCCCGGCTGACCAGCGCGTCCACGTCTTCCAGCCGCACCATCGCGCGATGATTCACGGCGTGGTTCGAATCGAGAATGTCGTGCAGCAGGTCGGCCGCGACGAGGTAGCGGTCGCGCGGCCCGATGTACGAGAACGGGACGTCGGCGAAGTACCAGAAATTGCCGGCATGCACCGCGTAGGGAACGGTCTCGCCGGTCTTGCTGTTCTTGATCGACGCCGCCACTACCGCCTTGGTCGGATCCGACGCGGTGACCACGCCGACGTCGGGGTCCGCATTCACCGCGCCGGTGCCGGCGTCATAGGCGTAGTACTTGATGAAATCCTTGCCCTTGTACAGCACGTCGTCGAAGAAGCCCGGCGCCGGCTGCGAGGACGTCGGCGCCGCGTTCAGGCCGCGCAGGCCCGAGAAGGCGATGCCGTAGCGCTGCGTGAAGCCGTAGCTCGCGTCCCAGGCGAGCTGCCAGATGTTGTCCTTGAACCAGACGACCTTCTTCGTGGTGCTCATCACGTCCTGCAGGAAGGCGGCCGGCACCGGATTGTCGTAGTAGGAACCGAGATAGAAGGTCGCACTGTAGTTCTCGACCTGGCCGGCGGCGTAGTTCTGGACCGGCACCATGTCGACGGTCGCGCTGAAGTGGCCGAGCAGGTTGCGCAGCATGATCGCGTAGGCGAAGCCGAGCTTCTGGTAGGGCGAGCCGGCGGGCGCGTCATAGAGGATCAGCGCTTTCGGCGGCGTGGTCTGCGCGCGGGAGGAAGGATGCGCGAGGAGCGCGGCGGTCAGCGCGCATGCCGCGGCGGCTTGAAGGAAGCGGTTCATGACGGTCTCCGGGTGCGGTGGATTCATTTCGCCGGCGGCGCCGGGTGGGGCGGCTTGTTCTTGCCGCCGGCGTCGGCGCCTTGCTGCGCCGGCTTGCCATGCGCATGGCTGCCGCGTTCCCCGCGCTCGTGATGGGGTTCGCCCGGCTGCACCACGACTGCCTCGCTGCCGACCGGCCGCGGCGGCGGCGTCACTCCGGCCGCGGCGACGCGGACATCCAGGGCGGCGAAGGCGATGCCTCCCCAGAAGGCGACTCGCCCGCAAACGGAAGGACGGATCGATGAGCGTTTCGATGACGGCATGACGGACTCCTTGCAAGGCAAGTCACAGGAAGGAATCGGCGCCGGCGGGTAGATCGATGCGTCAGTCGCGCTGCCTATCGATTGAGCACTGCCGTCGCCGCGGATGGATGCAGGTTAGGCGCGGTCATCTGCCCGGATTTGATCGAGCGCAAACCGCTCCAGCGATAGCGGCCTCCCGTCACGCAAACGCGTGATGCCGGCGCACAGGGCGCCCGCTAACTTGATTCCTGTGCGCAGCCCTGGAGCCTTCGTGAAAGTCCTTTCCGTATTCGGCACCCGGCCCGAAGCCATCAAGATGGCGCCGCTCGTGAAAGCCTTCGAGCGACATGCCGCCATCGATTCCATCGTCTGCGTCACCGGCCAGCACAACCACATGCTCAGGCAGGTGCTCGGCCTGTTCGAGATCCGCACCGATCACGACCTGCAGGTGATGACGCCGAACCAGTCGCTGAACGCGCTGAGCGCGCGCCTGTTCGCCACGCTGTCGCCGGTGCTCGACGACGTTCGGCCCGACTGCGTGATGGTGCACGGCGACACCACCACCTCGATGGCGGCGGCCTTGTCCTCGTTCCATCACCGGATTCCGGTCGGACACGTCGAGGCCGGTCTGCGCACCGGCGACCTCGCGCGGCCGTGGCCCGAGGAGATGAACCGGCGCACGGTCGACCTGGTCAGCGAGATGATGTTCGCGCCGACCCGGCGCTCGAAGGAAAACCTGCAGCGGGAACAGCTCGGCGGCCGCATCTACCTGACCGGAAACACCGTGGTCGACGCGCTCTGCATGACCGACCGGCGGCTGCGCGACGACGCCGCGTTCAGCGCCGCGCTGGATCGCGATTTCCCGAATCTCGACCCGGACCGCAGCCTGGTGCTGGTCACCGCGCACCGGCGCGAGAGCTTCGGCGCCGGCTTCGCCGACATCTGCCGCGCGCTCGCGCGCATCGCGATGCGGCCGGATGCGCAGATCGTCTATCCGGTGCATCCGAACCCGAACGTGCAGGCGCCGGTGAATGCGGCGCTGTCGCGCTTCGCCAACGTCCATCTGATCGAGCCGGTCGGCTATTTCCATTTCGTGCGGCTGATGCAGCGCGCCGACCTGATCCTGACCGACTCGGGCGGCGTGCAGGAAGAAGCGCCGTCGCTCGGCAAGCCGGTGCTGGTGATGCGCGACACCACCGAGCGCCCGGAAGCGGTGGAAGCCGGTACCGTGAGACTGGTCGGCACCGACCCCGACACGATCGTCGAGGCGGTCGAGGGGTTGCTGAACCGGAAGGACGCGTGGCAAGTCATGGCGGCGTGCCGCCGCAATCCCTACGGCGACGGACTGGCGTCCGAGCGGATCGCTGCGGTCGTGACCGGGCGGCCGATGACGGAGTTCGATCCGGCCGGGCCGATCGTTGCCGATGTTCCGGCATCGACGCCCGCGACAATCCCGGCAACAATCCCGGCAACGATTCCGGCAACGATTCCTGGAACGATGCCCGCAGCGATTCCTGCAACGATTCCCGACCTCGCGTCCGCATCGGCGCCGGCCCGGCCGCTGATCGACATCGGCGGCGGCCTCACGCTCGGGCAGGCCTGACCGCCGTCGACTCACCACCATGGCCGCATCATGGACTTCGCCATCGACACCGCCGACATCCTGGCCTTTCTCCTGATCGCCGCAAAGATGGTGTTGATCGCCGTCGGCACAGGCTTCCTCATCAGCGGGCTGGACGACCTGCTCATCGATCTCTGCTTCATGATCCGCTCGCTTTACCGCAAGTGCTTCGTGCTGCCGCGCCACGCGCCGCTGACCGAGGAAGCGCTGCGGCGCCGGCCGGAACAGCACATCGCCGTCATGCTCCCGGCCTGGGACGAATCCGAGGTGATCCGCCCGATGCTGGAAAACGCGCTGCAGAGGATCGACTACGCGAACTACACGCTCTTCGTCGGCGTTTATCCGAACGACGCGGACACGCAGCGCGAAGTGGACGCGGTCTGCGCCCGGCACCCCCGGGTGGAGAAGGTCATCACCGGGCACGACGGCCCGACCAGCAAGGCGGACTGCCTGAACTGGATCTTCGCCGGCATCCGCGCGTACGAGCGCCGGCACGACGTGCGCTTCGAGATTTTCGTGATGCAGGATTGCGAGGACGTGATCCATCCGCTCTGCTACCGGCTGTTCAACTACCTGATCCCGCGCAAGGACATGGTGCAGTTGCCGGTCGAGTCGCTGGAAACCGGATGGTCCTGCTTCACCGGCGGCCATTACATCGATGAATTCGCGCAGGCGCACTACAAGGACATGGTGGTGCGCGAAGCGATTTCCGGCAGCATCCCGGCTGCCGGCGTCGGCGTCGCGTTCAGCCGGCGCGCCGTCGACACGGTTTGCGCAAGCCAGGACAACGAACTGTTCAGCACCCGCTCGCTGACCGAGGATTACGAGTTCGGTCTGCGGCTGCGCGATCACGGACTGAAGGCGGCGTTCGTGCGGTTCTCGGTGAAAAAGACCGTGACGCGGACCGGCTTCTTCACCGGGCGGCCGGTGCGCGTCGAGCGCGACGACCTTCTCTGCGTGCGCGAATACTTTCCCGACCGCTTCCGCTTCTCGGTGCGCCAGAAATCGCGCTGGGTGCTCGGCATCACCTTGCAGGGATGGGCCAATCTCGGCTGGTCCGGCGGTCTGATCCAGCGCTACATGCTGTGCCGCGACCGCAAGTCGATCGTCACCAACCTGCTGAGCCTGGCCGGCTACCTGCTGGTGCTGCTGGAGGTCGGGCTGTGGATCAGCGAGGCGCTGTTTCCGGACGCCTGGCGCTATCCCGCGCTGGTCGAGCGCGACAGCCTGCTCTGGTATCTGCTGATCGTGAACGGTTTCCTGTTCGCCGAGCGGGCCGCGATGCGCGCCTGGTGCGTCTACCGGCTCTACAACCTGCGCCAGGCGCTGCTGTCGTTCCCGCGCATGATCCTCGGCAATGTCATCAATTTCCTTGCCACCGTGCGCGCCGTCCGCCAGTACCTGGGCTACCTGCGCACCGGGAAGCGCATCGGCTGGGACAAGACCGCCCACCACTATCCGTCCGAAGGCGAACTGGCGCCGTGCCGGCCGCGCCTCGGCGATCTGCTGGTCGGGCAAGCGCGCATCACGCCCGGCCAGCTCGACGAAGCACTGTCGATCCAGCGGGACAGGGCAGGCAGGCTCGGCGAGATCCTGTGCGAGCGCGGCTGGCTGCAGCCCGAGGCGCTGTCCGCCGCGTTGCGGGCGCAGGCGGGCGGCGGCCCCGAGCCGGACGCCGGCCCGGTCTCGGCCCTGACCGCGGCATGAACGGCCGGAACCAGGGGGAACCGATGAGCCGCCGCCGCAACGTCATTTCCTCCGCGAGGCGGCGACAGGTCGCTGCGGAAATCGAGAACGCGTTCGGCGACCAGCCGGCGCGCGACCGCTGCGCCTCGGCCGCTGCATCGACCACTGCATCAGCCGTGGCGGCGCTGCTGCTGGCCCTGCCTCTGATGGCGACGAGCCTGCCGGCGCAGGGCGCGACTGCCGGCGGCGCTTCGGATACGCAGCGCGAGCCGAACTGGCTGCTGGCCCAGATCCGCCTGTTCCGCGCCTATCCGCATCTGCACCGCGCCTACCGGCTCATGGCGGAGTACGACCTGGCCGGCGCCGCGAAAGAACTGCGCACGGTGCTCGAACTGAATCCGCAGGACGCCGAAGCGCGGCGCAACTACCTGTACGTGCTGTACCGGCAGAACGAGACGGCCGAGATGCGCAATCAGGCCGGTATCCTGCTGCGTCAGCAACCCGGCAACCTCGACGCCCTGCTGTACCGCGCGATCGCCGATCGCGCCGCGGGCGACCCGGGCGACGCGCTCGCGGGTTTTCGCGCGGTCTGGGAAAACCCGGATGCCACGCGCGCGAACCGCGTGTTCGCCGCCGGCGAGGCCGCCGCGCTGGCGATACGGCTGGGGCGCGACGCCGACGCCTTTGCGCCGCTGCTGCTGCTGCGTTCGCTCGACGACAGCTACGACGTCGCCTACCGCCTCGGCGTGCTGTACGACCGGCGCCGGGACGACGCCGCGGCCCGGTCCGCGTTTGCCGAGGCGCTGACGATGGCGGCCTCGCCGGAACAGGCGCGCCAGGCGCATTCGGCGCTCGGCTATATCGCCCAGCGCATGCGCCGCTTCGACGAAGCGATCCGGCAGGGGCGCGCCGTGCTGGCGACCGACCCGGGCAACCTCGACTGGCTGCGCACGCTGGCCTATCTCGAATACGGCCGGGGCGAGGCTGCGCTCGCGATCGACCTGATGCGGCGCGCGCTGGCGGCAGGCGGACCGGTCGCCGACCGGCTCTTCCTCGCCAATCTCCTGCGCCAGGAGAACCGGAGCGACGCGGCCATCGACGAGTACGCGACGGTGCGCGACACGGCGACGGATGCCGGAATCCGATACCAGGCGGCGATGTCGCTGGGCTATCTCCATGCCGGCGCCGGCCGGTCGCGCGAAGCCGAAGAAGCGTTCGCGCTGGCGCTGCAGACCCGGCCCGACCCCGCGGCGCGGCAGGCGCTGGAAAACGTGCGCGGCATGCAGGCGCAAGCGCAGGCGGAGGCGCAGGCGCACAAGGAGGCTCAGGCACAAGCCGAGGCTCAAGCTCAAGCGCAGGCTCAAGCACAGGCACAGGCACAGGCACAGGCACAAACTCAAACCCAGGCACAAACTCAAACCCAGGCACAAACTCAAACCCAGGTACAGACCCAGACCCAAACCGAGCCGGCCACGGAAACGCCGCCGGTCGCGGATTCTTCCGCTTCGGCCGGGGATGCGCCGTCCGCCGTCGCGCAACCGGCGCCCGCGCCGCGCGAAGACGTCAACGACATGCGGATGCGCCGCGCCGCGCAGTTGCTGGCGCGCGGCGACGCCGACCGGGCGGGGCGCGCCCTCGATGGCGTCAAGCCGCGCAACGGCGGCGAACGCCGCCGTCTCGCCGGCCTGGTGGCGGAAACCGGCGACACCGAGCGGGCCGCCGCGCTGCTGGCGCCGGCGGCCGTCTCGGCCGAGGACAGGCTGACGTTGGCCGAGTATTTCGTCCGGCTGCGGCAACCGGAGCGCGCGCTGGAAGCGCTGGATACGATCCTGACCGGCCGGTTCGCGCCGGCGTTCCGGTTGCAGGCGCTGCAGCGGACCGGCTACCTGCTGGCCGGACTCGGACGCGGCGAGCAGGCGGCCGACGCGTTCGACCGGCTGCTGCGGGAAGGCGGCGGCGACGCGACGGTGCGCATGAATCTCGGCTATCTGCTGGTGGAGCAGGCGCGCTATCCGGAAGCGGCCGAACAGTTCGGTGCCATCCTCGCGGGCGGGCGCGACGGCAAGGCCGCGCTGGCGATGGCGCGGTGCCTCGCAGCGATGGAAAAGCCCGACGAGGCCCTGCGCTACTACGCGATGGCGCGCGACGCGGCGCAGGAGCTCGCGCCCGACGACCGCGCGGACCTGTACAACGAATTCGCCTATCTCGCCAGCCAGGGCGGCGACGACGTCACGGCTTACCGCAACTGGCTCGACGCCGCGCAATTGCGCGACGACGTGCCCACCGAACTGCGTCTGGCGCAGACGGAACAGCGGCTCGGCATGACGGCCGAGGCGGCGCGGCGGCTGGAGCGGATCGACGCCGCCACCCTCGATCCGGCGCAGCGCGCCGACCTGTACGACCGGCAGGCGCGGCTCTACGACGGCATGGGCGAGGCCGACCGGGCGACGGGCTACGCGACGAAGGCGATCGAGGCGATGCCGACGGCGCCCCGGCACTACGCGCTGGCGCTGTACGCGATGCGGGAATCGCGCCGGCCGGATGCGATCGCCCATCTGCACGAGGCCGTCTCGCTGGCGCCGGACAACGCCGAATACGCGCTCCAGCTTGCCTACCTGTGCAAGCAGGAGCGGGACGATGACTGCACGCTCGGCGCGTTCGAGGCGGCGGGGCGGCGGCAGCCCCCCCCCGCCGCG
>JBQCGO010000095.1:0-3014 GCA_051955575.1 Burkholderiaceae bacterium | reverse complement strand
GGCGACATGCAGACCTTCGCGGCGTCGCAGGCGCGGCATCACCTCGAGGCGGCGATCGCGCTGCACGCGGCCGACGCCGGACTGTGGTTCCTGCTGGCGCGGCTGGAATTGCAGCAGCAGTCGGTGGACGCAGCGGAGAACGCGCTGCACCAGGCGCAGCGCGCCGGCTTCGCGCGCGAGCGGCTGCTGCCCTATCTCGCGGAACTGCGTTTCCTGCAGCGCCGCTTCGGCGAGGTGCGGCGCCTGTTCGCCGAGCTCGGCCGGGATCCGGGCCTGCCTGCGCTGGCGGCGACCCGCCGTTACTGGAAGGTGTCGGGCGCGGCGGATGCGGCATCGCAGTCCGGGTTACCGGCGTGGCCGGAAAGGCGGGCGGCGTCATGAGTGAACGGGCGTTTCCGCAGGCCGCGTCGTGCGACGTGATGCTTCTGCTCGAAGGCACCTTCCCGTACGTCAGCGGCGGCGTGTCTAGCTGGGTGAACCAGATTCTCCGCGGCTTCCCGGACCTGCGGTTCGGCATCTGCTTCATCGGCAGCCGCGAGGAAGACTACGGCGGCTGGAAGTACACGCTGCCGGACAACGTTGTCCACCTGGAAGTGCACTATATGCACGAGACTGCCGGCCCGGAAAGGAAGGCCGCCGCGTGCCGGGGCGACAAGGACGCGTTTGCCCGCGTACGCACACTGCACGACCAGTTGCGCCGGACCGCCGGCCGCGACGACGACGTGCTCGCGCAGTCGTTGGCGGCGCTGTCGCCGCTGCTGGCAGACGGCGGTGCGCTCGACGAAAGGACTTTCCTCCACAGCCGGGCGGCCTGGGACTACGTCACCGAGCAGTACCGGACGTTCTGCACCGACCCGTCCTTCGTCGACTACTTCTGGACCGTGCGCACGATGCACCGGCCGGTGTGGACGCTGGCGCGCATCGCGCGCGGCCTGATCCCGGCGCGCTGCTACCACACGGTCTCCACCGGCTATGCGGGTTTCCTCGGCGCGCTGCTCAAGCAGCGCACCGGCCGCCCGCTGCTGCTGTCGGAGCACGGCATCTACACGAAGGAGCGCAAGATCGACCTGTTCCAGAGCGAGTGGATCAGCGACAACCGCGGCGTGTTCGAGAAGGACGCGTCGCAGCTCTCGTATTTTCGCGACCTGTGGATCCGATTCTTCGAGGCGCTCGGCCGCATGTGCTACCAGACCGCTGACGAGATCGTCGCGCTGTACGAAGCCAACCGGCTGCGCCAGGTGCACGACGGCGCGCCGGCCGCGCGCACCCGCAACGTGCCGAACGGGATCGACCTGCCGCGCCTGGCCGCACTGCGTGCGCTGCGCCCGGCCGCGCCGCCGCCGGTGCTGTGCCTGATCGGCCGCGTGGTGCCGATCAAGGACGTGAAGACTTTCGTGCGCGCGATGCGCACCGTGGTCAACCTGATGCCGGAGGCGGAAGGCTGGATCGCCGGCCCGGACGACGAGGATCCGGCCTACGCGCAGGAATGCCGCAACATCGCCGAGGGTCTGGGACTCGGCGACCGGATCCGATTCCTCGGCTTCCGGAAGATCGACGAACTGATGCCGAACATCGGGCTGGTGGTGCTGTCGAGCATCAGCGAGGCGCTGCCGCTGGTGCTGCTGGAAGGATTCGCCGCCGGCGTGCCGGCGGTGGCGACCGACGTCGGCTCGTGCCGGCAATTGATCGAAGGACTGGACGAGGCGGACCGCGCGCTGGGCGCGGCCGGCGCGGTGGTCGGCATCGCCGAACCGCAGGCGCTGGCCGAGGCGGCCGCGGCGCTGCTGTCTGACCCGGCGCGGTGGCAGGCGGCGCAGGCGGCCGGCATCGCGCGGGTCGAACGCTATTACACGCAGGACGCGATGTTCGGTCAGTACCGCGCGCTGTACCGGGAACTCCTGGCGCTGCCGGACGTACAGCGGGGCACCATGCGACCGGCATGCCCGGTCGCGCACGCCGCGGGAGGGAAATGACGCCATGGCCGGAATCGGTTTCGAACTGCGCAAGATCCTGAAGCGCGACAACCTGCTGTCGATGCTGCAGGCCTATGGCTACGCCGCCGTGGTCGGCGCCGGCTCGTGGGTGCTGTCGATCGTCGGCATCCTGGTCATCGGCGTACTGAGCTATTCGATCGTGGTGCCGAAGTTTCTGATCGTGCAGTTCCAGGTCAGCGTGACCTACGCGATCGCGGCCTCGCTGATCTTCACCGGGCCGTTCCAGCTCGCATTCACCCGGTTCACCTCGGACCGGCTGTTCGAGAAGCGCCACGACGTCATCCTGCGCAACTTCCACGGCGTCGCGCTGGCGGTCACCGGCGTCGGCGGGGCGCTCGGGCTGCTTGCCGTGATTTTCCTGTTCCCGCAGCAGAGCGTGCTGTACCGGCTGCTGCTGCTGGCCGCGTTCGTCCTGCTGTGCAACATCTGGATCGCGACGATCTTCCTGTCCGGGATGAAGCAATACCGGGAAATCGTCTGGCTCTACCTGTTCGGCTACGCGTTCACGGTCGCGTTCGCGCTGCTGCTGCGCGGCTACAACCTGGAAGGCCTGCTCGCCGGCTACGTGATCGGCCAAGCGCTGCTGCTGATCGGGATGATGACGCTGATCCTGCGCAATTTCCCGGCCGACTCGTTCATCTCGTTCGAGTTCTTCGCCAAACGCCTGCGCTACCCGACGCTGATGTGGGTCGGCCTGTTCTACAACCTCGGCGTGTGGATCGACAAGTTCTTGTTCTGGGCCAACCCGGACACCAGCCAGCACATCATCGGTCCGCTGCGCGCGTCGCTGATCTACGACCTGCCGGTGTTCCTGGCCTACCTGTCGATCATCCCCGGCATGGCGATCTTCCTGCTGCGGATGGAAACCGACTTCGTCGAGTTCTATGACGGCTTCTACCAGGCGGTGCGCTCGGGCGGCTCGCTGGAGACGATCGAGGAATACCGCAACGGCATGGTCGAGACGATCCGGCTCGGCATCTTCGAGATCGTCAAGATCCAGACCATCGCCGCGCTGCTGCT
>JBQCGO010000094.1:0-7547 GCA_051955575.1 Burkholderiaceae bacterium | reverse complement strand
GCCGCGTCGGTTCCTGGCCGGCGCCGACGCGGCGCTGCTGGTCAACAACGCCGGCACGGTGGAGCCGGTCGGCCGGCCGGGCGAGCAGGGCGCCGTTGCGATCGCCCGCGCGGTGGCGCTGAACGTGGCCGCGCCGCTGATGCTGGCCGATGCGATGGCCGTCGTGCGCCCGGAAGGCGGCACGCTGCGAATCGCCCACGTCTCCAGCGGCGCCGCGCGCAATCCCTACGCCGGATGGAGCGTCTACTGCGCGACCAAGGCCGCGCTCGACCAGCATGCGCGCGCCGCGGCGCTCGACGCGGTGCCCGGCCTGCGCATCTGCAGCCTCGCGCCGGGCGTGATCGACACCGACATGCAGGCGGTGCTGCGCGCGACGCCGCTGTCGCGTTTCCCGATGCGCGAACGCTTCGATGCCCTGAAGGCGGACGGCGCGCTGGTTTCCCCCGACGCCTGCGCTGCGGCGTTCGTCGATTACCTGCTGGGCGACCGCTTCGGCGACGAGCCGGTTGCCGACCTGCGCAGCGTCGCCGGCTGAAGCGCGGAGCAGGGTCGCCCGACGCGCGGAGCAGCGCGAACAAACGCAGGGAGCCGGCGGCCGGTGGTTGCAGCGACCGGCCGGCGGTAACGGGCGAGAAACGGTGGAGCGGGCTGGCGGAAGGCCGGTGCGGCCGTCGGCGGCATCACATGATGCCGAGCACCCGCAGAATCACATAGATGACCACGATCAGTCCGACGATATAGATGATCGAATTCATGCCGCCCTCCGGTAAGTTTGAAATCGTTGTGTCCAGCGCCAGTTTGGGCAGTCGCGCCGGGATGCGGTTCGGCCTTCCCGGCGGTGGGTTTGCCTTCGATCAATCCCGCCGGCGGCGCGGTTCATTCAGGCCAGAACGGCTTGATGACGTCGGCCGGTTCCGATCCCGGGCCCGGTTCGTCGTTCACCTCGTCCTTGCCGACGCCGATCAGGCTGGTCGGATCGGCATCCAGCGGCGACGGCGGCTTGCCGGCGTCGATCGGCTTGTCGTCCACTCCCGGCATCGGATGGTGGGACGGCACGATGGTGCGCCGCCCGCCGCCTCGGGATCCGGTATTGCTCGGCATGGCGTTCTCCTCGATCGGTTGCACGCGCCGCCGCGCGGCGCGCAAAGAAGGTTGGACGGCGTGGCCGCCGGGAGGTTGCAGGAAACGATCCCGGGCAAAACCGGTCTGACCGGCGTATCCCGTCAACCGTCGTCAACCGTCGAGGTCGTCCCGGCCATGGAAACCAGCCAGATCGAAACCCTGTCCGCCTGCCTGTGCCGGCTGCGCGAACGCCTGCACGACCGTCTTGCCGCGGCCGGCGCGTCCCGCGACGAACCGCTTGCCGACGACGACCCGCTGGTACGGGCCGCGCGCGACTGCGACTTCATGCTGCCGCGTCCGCTGACCGCCGCGGCGCTGGCCGACACGGTCGAGCGCAAGATCGACACCGTCCGGGTCCTGCTGGAGCGGGCGCGCCGGCACGAAGCCCTGCCGGAAGCGGCGCAGGCGGCGGCCGACGAGGGTTATCTGACGACGGAAGAGGACGTCGACGAACAGCGCGAGAAGGACGGGTAGGGAACGGCCAGGGCGGGCCGGCGCCCGCCCATCATGCGCCCATCACCGTGACCACCACGTGCCGTGTCTGCGGCGCGGTACGGTGTTCCCACAGGAAGACGCCTTGCCAGGTGCCGAGCAGCAGCCGGCCGCCGCCGATCGGGATCGTCAGCGCGGTGCCGGTCAGCACGCTGCGCGCGTGCGCGGCCATGTCGTCCGGGCCTTCGAGGTCGTGCCGTCAGGCCGGATCGCCGTCCGGCGCCAGCCGCGCGAGCACGGTGTCGAGGTCGCGACGCACGTCGGGGTCGGCGTTCTCGGTGATCGTCAGCGAGCAGCTAGTGTGCTGGACGAAGACGTGCGCGATGCCGGTGCGGATGCCGGACGCGGCGACGGCCTCGGCCACCGCATCGGTGATGTTGCGCGTACCGCGGCCGGGCGTGGGGAATTCGAGAAAATGCTGGCAGGCCAAGATCGTTTCCCGGGAAATACATGGCGGTCGCCCCGCTGCATGCGGTTGTCCGAAGCGGGACGACCATCGATGCCTTTTCAGACAAGGGAAGGCACCATCCGTTTGCGCCGGGCGGGGCATCCCGGCCACCCGGAAAGGGACAGACGTGGCAGACGACTTTGCATCCGGCACCGCGCCGCCTCCGACCGTCACGGCGGCCCTGCCTTCGCGCCGCTCGCTGCGCGCGCTGGACTGGACCAATTTTCTCATGGCCGACGTGCGCGACGGCCTCGGTCCCTTCCTCGCGGTGGTGCTGCAGGTCGGCTACGGCTGGCAGCCCGGCGACATCGGCCTCGTCATGGGCGCCGGCGGCATCGCGGCGGCGCTGTCGCAGGTGCCGGCCGGCTGGCTGGTCGACGCCACTTCGCGCAAGCGGCTGCTGGTGGCCGGCTCCGGGCTGGCGATCGCGCTCGGCTCGCTCGCCATCGCCCGCTACCCTTCCTTCGCGGTGGTGCTGGCGATGCAGTGCCTGCTCGGCGTGGCCGGCACGGTGATTCCGCCCGCGCTCGCCGCGCTGAGCCTGGGCATCGTCGGGCAGGCTGGCCTGCCGCACCGGATCAGCCGCAACGAAGCGTTCAACCACGGCGGCAACTTCGTCGCCGCGATCGTGGCCGGCGCGGTCGGGCACGAACTCGGCCAGACGTCGCTGTTCTACCTGCTGTGCGGCTTCGCGGTCGCCAGCGCGTTCGCGGTCGGCGCGATCCGCCCGTCCGACGTCGACGACGACGCGGCGCGCGGCGGCCTGCCGCCCTCGGCCGCCGGCGGCCACGCGCCCGCGCCGGTCGGCCGGCTGCTGGCCCGGCGCGACGTGCTGGTGTTCCTGCTGTCGATCTTCCTGTTCCACTTCGGCAATGCGGCGATGCTGCCGCTGGCGGGGCAGCTGCTGGCGACCATCCGTCCCGGCATGGAAACCGTGGCATTGAGTGCATGCATCGTGGTCGCGCAACTGGTCATGCTGGTCGTCGCGCTGGCCGCCGGCCGCGCGATGCGCGCCGGCATATCGCTCCGGGCGGTGTTCCTGGTGGCCTTCGCGGTGCTGCCGGTGCGTGGTCTGCTGTTCGCGCTGGTGCGCGACCCGTACGCGGTGATCGCGGTGCAGCTGCTCGACGGCATCTCCGCCGGCATCTTCGGCGTGGTTGCGGTGCTCATGGCAGCGGACCTCACGCGCGGCACCGGCCGCTTCAACCTGATGCAGGGATTGGTCGCGCTGGTCACCGGGCTCGGCGGCGCGCTGTCCAACGTGGTCGGCGGTTGGGTCCTGCAAGCCTCGGGCTTCGGCGCAGCGTTCCTGCTGCTGGCCGGGGTGTCGGCGCTGGCGTGCGCGGTATTCGCGTGGGGCGGCGCGCGCCGCCCCGTGGCCGGCGTCGTCGCGGGGTGAGCCGTCAGCGCTCGGCGTCCGGCATGCGCTGCGCCTCCAGCGCCTCGACCAGCCCCTGCCACTCGGTGTCGCCCTCGTAGTGGCGGCCGTTGATGAAGAAGGTCGGCGTGCCCTGCGCGCCGCTGCGCATGCCGCTTTCCAGGTCGAGCCGGATCTTCTGCTCGGCGCCGTCGTCGTTCAGCGCCTGCATCACCTGCTCGTCCGACAGGCCGAACTGCCCGACGATGGCCGCGTACAGCGGCATGCCGAGCTGGCGCTGATTCTCATACAGCGCGTCGTGCACTTCCCAGAACGCACCCTGGCCCGCGGCGAACTCCGCGACCATCGCAGCCGACAGCGCTTCCGGATGCAGCTGGGTCAGCGGGAAATTGCGGAACACGTAGCACAGCTCGTCGCCGTAGCGGTCCTGCAGCGCCCGCACGATACCGTGCGCCTCGGCGCAGTACGGGCACTGGTAGTCGCCGTATTCGACGAGAACAAGCGGGGCGGACGGGTCGCCTTGGACATGATCGCTGGATGAGACGGGCGACTTCAGGTCGGACATCGGAATCTCCTGCAGTAGAAAGAGGACGGCAACGCAGTACCGATCGCGGCCCGCCTTGACCGCGAAATCAGGATGCGCCCCCGTTGGGATGGCAATGCGTCCCATTGGTTCGGACGAATTTTTCGCGGGCAGCCTGGCAGGGGGCGGCGGATTCGGCAAGGCTCGGCGAACGATGCACGACAAGCCGCTTGCGCTTGTCGAATGGTTACCTATTGCGGGAAAAATGGCTTCTTGAAAAATGACTCTGACCCCTTTCTGGGAAAAATGGCTTCTTGAAAAATGACTTTGACCCCTTTCTTGGGCCCCTTTCTTGATCCTTTTCTCACCTCTTTTGCCTTTTACTTTCATATTTTTTCTGTCGCAAAGGTTTGCTCCCGGCAAACGAATTTCCTTGCCGGCCGCGCTGTCCACAACGACAGACGACGCGAAAGGGGTGGCGCCATGATCGTGCGTGACAGGCCGTCGGGAGTACGGTTGTTCTTCGCGCTGCGGGGCTCGATCCTGTCGAGCATCTGGAAGGTGCTGCTGGTGAACACGCTGATCGCGGTCGTGGTGACCGCCGCGCACCGGGCCGGCGTCGATTACCGGATCCACCTGACTGCGATCCCGTTCACGCTGATGGGTCTGCCGCTGGCGATCTTTCTCGGCTTCCGCAATAACGCCGCCTACGACCGCTACTGGGAGGGCCGCAAGCTGTGGGGGCATCTGGTGTCCGACGCGCAGAACTTCGCCCGGCAATGCCGCAGCCTGATCGCGCACCCGGCGCCCGTCCCCGCGCGCATCGCGAACGGCCTCGCCGACGTGCGCGTGCGGATGATCCTGCGCGCGGCTGCGTTCGCGCATGCGCTGCGGCACCATCTGCGCAGCACTGCGCCCGGCGCCGACGTCGCCGTGCTATTGCAGGATGCCGAATGGCGAGCCTTGCAGATCGCGCCGAACCCGCCGAATTTCCTGATGCTGCGCATGGGCGACGACCTGCAGCGCTGCCTCGCGGCCGGGCGGATCGACGGCTGCCTCGCCGCGGCCATCGACGCCACGCTGTCGTCGATGGTCGGCCTCGGCATCGGCTGCGAGCGGATCAAGACCACGCAGATCCCGTTTTCCTACACGCTGCTGCTGCACCGCACCGCCTACCTGTACTGCTTCCTGCTGCCGCTCGGGCTGGTCGATTCGATCGGCTTCATGACGCCGCTGGTGGTGGCGATCGTCGCCTACACCTTTTTCGGCCTCGACGCGCTCGGCGACCAGATCGAGGAGCCGTTCGGCCTGCGCGACAACGACCTGCCGCTGGACGCGCTGTGCCGCACAATCGAGATCAACCTGCGGGCGTCGCTCGACGATCCGGACCTGCCGGCGCCGCTCGCGCCGGTCGACTGCCGGCTGACGTGACGCTGCCTGGCGGCAGATGCGCGCCGGCGATCGATGCAAAGAGTTGATGCTGCACGGCGGAAGGCGGACGTTTTTTCCATTGACAGCCCGGCCTGCGCGGATCAGCGTGGGCGTTTCCACCCGTGTCAATCCAGAACAGGAGGCTGCCATGAATCAAGCGATCGTGAAGACGAAGCAGGGGCAGGGCGAGGCCCTGAACATCCTCGGCATGGAACTGCGATTTCTCTGCACTGGCGACCAGACCGGGCGCGCGTGGTCGATGCTCGAGACCGTGCTGCCGCAGCACACCGGCGCACCGCCGCACGAACATCCGTGGGGCGAGGCGTACTACCTGCTCGCCGGACAGGTCCGGTTCACGGTCGGCGGCGAGGAACACCTGATGGAGCCCGGCGACTTCCTCTATGCGCCGGGCGGCACGGTGCATAGTTTCCGTTGCGAATCCGCCGAGCCGGCGCGAATCCTGATCGTCGACGCGCCCGCGCACTCGCAAGCCTTCTTCCGCGAGCTGGACCGCGAGGTGAAGGGGCCGGACGACATGCCGAAGATCCACGGCATCGGCGCGCGCAACGGCATCACCTTCCGGTTCGGCGAGACGGCCGGCGCGAGCAGCGCTGCGCCCCAGGCGGCAGACGCGGCGGAACCTTGAAACGCCGAGGCGGTGCGCTCAACTCCGCGGCGCAGCGTCTCCCGGTCAGTCGTCCTGTCCCGTCAGCCGTCCGCCCAGCGCGCGCAGCAGCGCGCCGCCGTCGCCGTGCCACGCGCTGCCGTGCATGCAGGCCAGCGTCGACGGCGCCTCGCGCGCCAGCCGCTCCATCAGCGCGGCCGTGTTGGTCGCGCCGGAGAAATAATCCATCGGCTTCCGGAACGCCTCGCTTGGCTCCAGGATGTCCTGCCCGGTCAGCGGCATCGCGCCCGCGCCGCCCTGCGTGAACAGGTCGCCGCAGAACATCGTCCCGGTCGCGTGCTCCATCAGGTAGCCGGTTTCCCAGCCGTGCGGCAGGTGCGGCGCGTCCATCCACGTCACCGCATGCCGGCCGAGAGACAGCGTCTCGCCGTCGGCCATCGCCCGCGCTGGCCGGTCGGCCACATCGTCGACCGACACCATCGCCGCGATCCGGCCGCACAGCGGCACCGCCTGCGGCGCGACCGCCAGCCACTCGTTCAGCGAGCCGCACTCGTCGGCCTCGAAATGCGACAGCCCGATGAAGGCAAGGTCGGCGGCCGGGAACAGCCGCTCGACCGCTTCCCGCACCAGCGGAAACAGCTTGCGCGGCCCGGTGTGAAACAGCAGCGGCCGTTCGTCCGCGACCAGGTACTGGTTGAACGAAAACCCGCCGGGCACCGCGTTGACCGGCGTGTTGATCCGGTAGATGCCGTCGGCGATTTCGTGGACGTTGGTGCCGGATGCCGTGTTGGTGATCATCGCCGTTCTCCTTGCGTGGTGGCTAGGCGTCGTGACGCAGGCAGTGCCGCGCGGTGCGCCGGTCGCATGAACGCCGATGCTCCGCCGAGCCGGCCCGACAGGTTTGAGAAATCGCAAAGCGCATATGCGGCGCCGGGGGTGATATCGAATGGTCCGGGCGTGCGGCGCTGAAAGGGATAGTGGGAAACGGATAATGGACTCCGCTTCCGTTCGGCATCGGCGAGCGACCGACCATAATCGAGTCATTCGACAGGGGCTCTTGCCGGTGGGTGTGCCAATGGCTGAACGCGGCCCCGGTCAACGGGCGTCAAACGGGAAACGGCATGAAAAAGCGAATGGCGGCAGCGCTGACGATGCTCATGGCGCTCACAGGTTGCGGCGGAGGAGTGGACATCGGCATCGGTATTGGCACCGGAGGTTTCCGTTCATTCTTCCTGTTCTGGAACGGCAATGACGGCGGGGATCGGGTGATCGACGCCAACAACAGTGTCTTCGCGTTCTATGCCGACACGGGTTGCCTGTTCAACTTTCAGACGGGCCGGGAAAACACGGCGTTTTGCCTCGTGCCCGGAAGCAATGTCGTGACATACGGGCCGTTTCAGGGACAGGTTCTGAACATTCGTTCTTCGGCCGGCACCTGCGTTGCTGCGCTGGTCGATTCGAGGACGGGCAATTTTGCCGATGTCGAAGTCGATGCGTATGGCAGGGAAGTCGTGCTGACGACCGGACT
>JBQCGO010000093.1:0-3893 GCA_051955575.1 Burkholderiaceae bacterium | reverse complement strand
CGCAGGCGCATCACTGGGTGACGCCGGCGCAGATGATCGACGGCCTCGCGCTCGGCGAAACGACGCCGGGGCCGCTGATCATGATCGTCGCCTTCGTCGGTTTCGTCGGCGGCTGGCAGGCGGTGGCGTCGAGTGCGGCAGCCGGCATCGCGGGCGCCTGCGTGGCCACCTTTTTTACCTTCCTGCCGTCGTTCGCGTTCATCCTCGCCGGCGGCCCGCTGGTCGAGGCCACGCGCGACGACCTGCGGCTGACGGCGCCGCTGACCGCGATCTCGGCAGCAGTGGTCGGCGTCATCGCCAGCCTCGCGGTCTTCTTCGCGCGCCACGTGTTCCGGCTCGACGCCGGCATCGCGCAATGGGACTGGGCAGCGCTGCTGATCGCAGCCGCCGCGTGCGTCGCAGCATTCCGTTTCCGGACCGGCGCGATCCCGCTGATCGGTGCCTGTGCCGTCGCGGGGCTCGTGGTATCTTAGTTTCATTGACATCCGCCGCCCGGCGCTCTCCCGCCGTCCGCGTTTTCCGACCGCCCGTTCCATGACCGATCAAATCATCCCGATCGCCGACCTGCGTTCCCGCCACCGCGTGCCGCCGGTGCCCGCGGTGCCGGAAGCGCCGTCCGGTTCGCTGCGCGACGCGCTCGACCGGCCGCTTCATGACCTGCGCATCTCGGTCACCGACCGCTGCAACTTCCGCTGCGTCTACTGCATGCCGAAGGAAGTGTTCGACAAGGATTACGCGTTCCTGCCGCACGGCGCGCTGCTGTCGTTCGAGGAAATCACGCGGCTGGCGACGCTGTTCGTCGCGCACGGCGTCGAGAAGATCCGGCTGACCGGCGGCGAGCCGCTGCTGCGCAAGAACATCGAGAAGCTGATCGAGATGCTGGCCGCGCTGCGCACGCCGTCCGGCAAGCCGCTCGACCTGACTCTGACCACCAACGGTTCGCTGCTGGCGAAGAAGGCGCAGTCGCTGAAGGACGCCGGCCTGCAGCGCGTAACCGTGTCGCTCGACTCGCTAGACGACGCGATGTTCCGGCGCATGAACGACGTCGACTTCCCGGTGTCCCGGGTGCTCGAAGGTCTCGACGCGGCGCACCGCGTCAGCCTCGGGCCGATCAAGGTCAACATGGTGGTCAAGGGCGGCATGAACGACGGCGAGATCGTGCCGATGGCCCGGCATTTCCACGGCTCGCCGTTCATCCTGCGCTTCATCGAATACATGGACGTGGGCGCGTCGAACGGCTGGAAGATGGACGAGGTAATCCCGTCGGCCGAGGTCGTGCGCCGCATCGCCGCCGCCATGCCGCTGGAGCCGGTCGACCCGAACTACGCCGGCGAGACCGCCGAGCGCTGGCGCTACCGCGACGGCGGCGGCGAGATCGGCGTGATCTCCAGCGTCACGCAAGCCTTTTGCGGCGGCTGCTCGCGCGCCCGGCTGTCGACCGAAGGCCGGCTGTTCACCTGCCTGTTCGCGACCGAGGGGCACGATCTGCGCGCGCTGCTGCGAAGCGGACGCAGCGACGCCGAACTGTCGGGCGCGATTGCGCAACTTTGGCGTGGCCGGGGCGACCGCTACTCGGCATTGCGCAGCGCGAGCACCGGCGCGTTGCGCAGCGCGGCCAAGATCGAGATGTCGTACATCGGCGGCTAGGCCGACGACTCGATGAATCGCATGAACCGAGCAGACATCACCGGCCTCATCCTGGCGGGCGGACGCGGCTCCCGCATGGGGAACGTCGACAAGGGCCTGCAACCGTTCCGCGGCGAGCCGATGGTGCGCCACGTGCTGACGCGTCTCGCGCCGCAGGTCGGCCCGCTGCTGATCAACGCCAATCGCAATCTCGACGCATACGCCGCGTTCGGCGTGCCGGTTCACCCGGACCGCCTGCCCGATTTCGCCGGTCCGCTCGCCGGCCTGCAGACCGGGCTCTCGCATTGCGGCACCGCCTATCTCGTCACCGCCCCCTGCGATTCGCCGTTCCTGCCGGACGACCTCGTCGCGCGCCTCGGCGACGCGCTGGAAGCGGCATCGGCCGATCTCGCGGTGGCGGTCACCGGCGACGGCGCGACGCGGCAGGCGCACCCGGTGTTCTGCCTCGCGAAAGCCTCGCTGCTGCCGCACCTCGACCGTTACCTCGCCGGCGGCGGCCGCAAGATCGACAGCTGGTACGCGTCGCTCGCGGTGGCCGAAGTCCGGTTCGACGACGAGACCGCGTTCCGCAACATCAACACCCGCGAAGAACTGCGGCAGCACGAGTCTCCGTGATCCCGACTTCCACCCTGGTCGCCACCCGGCTCCCGACTTAGCTCCCGACCTGGCTCCCGAAAGAACCATGACGACATCCCGCACCCTCGCCGATGTAACTAGCGCCGTCGCCGGCTACGACCCGAACGCCCTGCCCGTCGCGCAAGCGCAGCAAGTCATCGGCGACTTCATCGAACCGGTCGGCGGCACCGAACAGGTCGCGTTGCGCGACGCGCTCGACCGCGTGCTCGCCGACGACATCCTGTCGCCGATCGACGTGCCGGCGCACGACAACTCGGCAATGGACGGCTTCGCGCTGCGCGGCGCGGACCTCAAGCCGGACGGCGACACGGTGTTGCGTGTGGTGGGAACGGCCTACGCCGGCCGCGCGTTCGACGGCACACCGAACGCGGGCGATTGCGTGCGCATCATGACCGGCGCGGTGATGCCGGCCGGCTGCGACACGGTGGTGCCGCAGGAATTCACGCGCGACGCGTCGGACGCCATGGTCACGGTGCCGGCCGGCACGGTGCGCACCGGCGACAACCGCCGCTTCCGCGGCGAGGACCTGGCCCGCGGCAAGCCGGCGCTGCATCGCGGCCGCATCGTGCGACCCGCCGATCTCGGCCTGCTGGCCTCGCTCGGCATCGCCGACGTGCCGGTGCGGCGCCGGCTGCGAGTGGCGTTCTTCTCCACCGGCGACGAACTGCGCTCGATCGGCCAGCCGCTGGACGCGGGCTGCGTCTACGACGCGAACCGCTACACCATCCACGGCATGCTGCGCCGGCTCGGCTGCGAGCTGGTCGACATGGGCGTGGTGCGCGACGACCCGGCCGCGCTCGAAGCGGCACTGCGCAGCGCCTGCGAGGACGTCCGGGCGGATGCGATCGTCACCTCCGGCGGCGTATCGGTCGGCGCGGCGGACTACACCCGCGAGATCATGGACAAGCTCGGCGACGTGCTGTTCTGGAAGATCGGCATGCGGCCGGGCCGGCCGATGGCGTTCGGCCGCATCGCGTCCGGCGGCAGCGGCGCGTACCGGTTCGGCCTGCCCGGCAACCCCGTCGCGGTGATGGTGAGCATCGATTTGGTAGCACGCGCCGCGCTGCTGCGGATGATGGGTGCGTCGCCGCAGCCGCTGCCACAGCTGCGCGTCCCGTCCCAATCGGCGATCCGCAAGAAGGCCGGCCGCACCGAGTACCAGCGCGGCATCCTGTCGCGCGGCGCGGACGGCGGATGGGAAGTGCGGCTCACCGGCGCGCAGGGTTCGGGCATCCTGCGCTCGATGTCCGAGGCGAACTGCATGGTGGTGCTGCAGCACGACCAGGGTAGCGTCGCGCCGGGCGACCTGGTCGACGTGGTGGTGTTCGACGGACTCGTCTGAGTCCTTTCGAAAGAACCGGCAGGAAGGACCGTCAGCCCAGCGCGGCCTCGTCGTCGGGCGGATCCATCGGGCCGGTGTCCAGCAGCCGCTGAGCCGCTTCCATCGGCAGCGCCTCGACCGACTTCAGCTTGCGCGACATCTGGCGGGTGCGGGTTTCCGCCTGCTCGATGTTGCGCGCGGCGCGCTCGAGCGTGGTCTTGGTCGCGGCCAGCACGTCGCCGAACTTGCCGAACTCGGTCTTGACCGCGCCCAGTACCTGCCAGACTTC
>JBQCGO010000092.1:0-6646 GCA_051955575.1 Burkholderiaceae bacterium | reverse complement strand
TCGAATGGAGCCCGGCGCCGAAGAACGAGTCGCTGATCGCGCGCGTCGCGCATTTCGCCGAAGACAAGCTGCGCGAAGCCTACAAGACCAAGGACAAGCAGGCACGCACCGCCAAGCTGCGCACCGTGAGCAGCGAGGTGATGGCGTCGCTGGCCGCCGAAGCTGCATCGGTCGGCGGCAACGCGCCCGATTCCGTCGAGGTCGGCAACATCCTGTTCGACCTCGAAGCGAAGATCGTCCGCTCGCAGATCCTCGACGGCGAGCCGCGCATCGACGGCCGCGACACCCGCACCGTGCGTCCGATCTCGATCCGCACCAGCGTGCTGCCGCGCACCCACGGCTCGGCGCTGTTCACCCGCGGCGAAACCCAGGCGCTGGTGGTGGCCACGCTCGGCACCGCGCGCGACGAGCAGAAGATCGACGCGCTGATGGGCGAGTACAGCGACCGCTTCATGCTCCACTACAACATGCCGCCGTTCGCCACCGGCGAAACCGGCCGCGTCGGCACGCCGAAGCGCCGCGAGATCGGCCACGGCCGCCTCGCCAAGCGCGCGCTGGTCGCCGCGCTGCCGTCGCCGGAAGAGTTCAGCTACTCGGTGCGCCTGGTGTCGGAAATCACCGAATCGAACGGCTCGTCGTCGATGGCCTCGGTCTGCGGCGGCTGCCTCGCGCTGATGGACGCCGGCGTGCCGATGAAGGCGCACGTGGCCGGCATCGCGATGGGCCTGATCAAGGACGGCGGCAAGTTCGCGGTCCTGACCGACATCCTCGGCGACGAAGACCACCTCGGCGACATGGACTTCAAGGTCGCGGGCACCGCCAACGGCATCACCGCGCTGCAGATGGACATCAAGATCCAGGGCATCACCAAGGAAATCATGCAGGTCGCGCTGGCGCAGGCCAAGGAAGGCCGCATGCACATCCTCGGCAAGATGCAGGAAGCGGTGCCGCACGGCCGCACCGAACTGTCGAACTTCGCGCCGCGGCTGATCACCATCAAGATCAACCCGGAGAAGATCCGCGACGTGATCGGCAAGGGCGGCGCGGTGATCCGCGCGCTGACCGAGGAAACCGGCACCCAGATCGACATCAGCGACGACGGCATCGTCACCATCGCGTCGGTCGACGCGGCGGCCGGCCAGGAAGCCAAGCGCCGCATCGAGGAGCTGACCGCGTCGGTCGAGATCGGCAAGAGCTACGAAGGCACGGTGCTGAAGCTGCTCGACTTCGGCGCGATCGTCCAGGTCATCCCGGGCAAGGACGGCCTGCTGCACATCAGCCAGATCGCCAACGAGCGCGTCAACGCGGTGTCCGACTACCTGAAGGAAGGCCAGCAGGTCCGCGTGAAGGTGCTGGAAGCCGACGACCGCGGCCGCCTGAAGCTGTCGATGAAGGCCGTCGCCGCCGAGGAAGCCGCCGAGCCGGCACAGCAGTAAGCCAGGAGGAAGCAGGGGCGGGCGCATCGCGCTTCGCCTCGCTTTCCGGAAGGCCGTTTCGCCGCAGGGCGAAGCGGCCTTTTTCATTGGCGGCGATTGCAACGCTGTCCTGCAGAATGCGGGCTGCAAAACTGGCCGAACGAGCGGGCCGAACGAGCGGGCCGAACGAGCGCGTCGGCCGTCAGCGCCTTGGTCAGCCGGCATCCCCCGGCCGAAGCCGGCCGCATGCCGCAAGGTCGGACGGCAAATCGACGTCCAGGCACACCCCCGGATCGTCGACCGTGATCTCGACCGGCGGGAATGCCTTGAGCAGATCGCGCGCGCCCCGGTCGCCTTCCAGGCGCAGCAGCGCCGGCAGGTGACGGCGTCCGAATCCGACCGGATTGCCGCGCCGGCCTTGCCACAACGGCGCGGCGATGTCGGCCCCGGCTTGCAACGCGGCGGCCAGGCGCGCGATCGTGTCCGGCGCGACGCGCGGCATGTCGGCCAGCGCGACGATCCACCCCGAAGCCTCGCGGGCGGCGGTGAGACCTTCCGCAAGCGACGCCGACAGTCCCCGATCCGCCGTCCGGCATTCGACGACCCGGCAGCCGAGGCCGGTCAGCACGGGGCCGAGCGGATCGCCCACGCGCACCACCGCCAGCGTGACGGGCAGGGCCGCCAGGAGATTCTTCGCCGCGGCAACCGCGACGAGGTCGCCGCCGGGCAGCGGCTGCATCAGCTTGCTGCGCGCGCCGGAGGGATCGAAGCGCGTGCCGCGTCCGGCCGCGAGCAGGATGCCGACGAGGCGATTGGCGAAGGCGTCGTCGCCCGCCGGCGGCATGCGGGAATCGGCGTCAGTCACCGGCTTCCGCCGGCACGCCGTTGCGGACCGCGAGCAGTTCGGCCAGGATCGCGATCGCGATTTCCGGCGGCGTGCGGCTGCCGATGCGCAGCCCGACCGGGCCGTGCAGGCGCTCGATCTGCGCCGGGACGAGATCGAACTGCGCGAGCCGTTCGCGGCGCGCGGCGGTGTTGCGGCGGGAACCGAGCGCGCCGATGTAGAAAGCGTCCGACTTGAGCGCTTCCAGCAGCGCGAGATCGTCGAGCTTCGGGTCGTGCGTGACGGCCACGATGGCGGTGTGCGGATCGGGCTCGAGCGCGAGCAGCGCGTCGTCCGGCATGCGCGTGTCGAGCGCGGCGTTCGGCAGATCCCAGGCGGCCGCGTATTCCTCGCGCGGATCGCAGACGACGACCTGGAAGTCCAGCGCCTGGGCCATCTGCGCGAGATAGCGGCCGAGCTGGCCGGCGCCGATCACGAACAGCCGCCAGCGCGGTCCGTGGATCGTGCGCAGCACGCGGCCGTCGAACGCCAGCCGCTCGTCGCGGGCGGCGGCATCGAGCCGGATGTCGCCGGTCGACATGTCGAGCACGCGGGCGACCATCTCGTGCCGCGCGGTGCGGCCGAGCAGTTCGGCGATCCACGACGGATCGCCGACGGCCTCCTGCACCAGGCGCAGCGTGCCGCCGCAGGGAAGCCCGAAGCGGTTCGCCTCGCCGTGCGAGACGCCGTACACGATTTCTTCCGCCGGCATCGCCGAGAACCGTCCGGTGCGCATGCGCTCGATCAGGTCGTCCTCGACGCAGCCGCCGGAGACTGAGCCGGCCAGTCGCCCGTCGTCGCGGATCGCCAGCATCGCGCCGGGCGGCCGCGGCGCCGAGCCCCAGGTGCCGACCACGGTGAGCAGGGCAACCGGATGTGCCGCGCGGCGCCAGGCGAGCGCCGTCTCGAGAACCTGGAAATCGACGTTGTCCATGCGGGATCGGGAATGCGGAAATCGGAGGAAAGCGGGGGCGGCGCGACTGTGCGCCGGACGACGATTCTAGCGAGGAAACGCGCGACGCGCGCTGATGCAGCTCAGGCCGCGCCGCCCAGCTCGCGGATCGCGTCCGACATGCGCCGCCAATGCGATCCCTGCCAGTAGATCCGATGGCACACGTCGCAGGTGCTGAACGTGTCCTGCATACGGCGCACCGTCGGCGGCAGGCGGTCGAGCACTTCGGCCTTGTCGACCGGACGCAGCGGCGCATTGCAGTGCAGGCAGAGCGTGAACGGGTGGCTGGTTCGCCCGAGCCCGTAACGGCGCCACAGTTCCCGCAACTGATCGGGGGCATGCAGGCTGCGCGGGTAGCAGCCGCGCGCGACCTCGCGCCGCTTGAGCAAGTCGCGGTCGCGGGTCAGCACGATGCGGCCGTCCTGCGCGGCGATGCGGGCGATGTCGCCGTCCTCGAAATGGTTGTCGTAGAGCGTATCGAAGCCGGCCATCCGTAACAGCCGGGCGAGGCCGCCGAGATGGGCGTCGGCGACGAAGCGTGGTGGCGCATCCTGATCGGGACATCGATCGGCATGCGGAAACACCTCGATCCGGTCGCCGTCGGCGATCAGCCGGTCCAGTCCGGCGTCGCGGCCGTTGACCTGCACCGACGACACCTCGGTATGCGGCACGCCAAGCGCCTCGATCATGTGCTTGGTGGTGGCGGCGCGCGCGCAGCCGCTGCGAAAGTCGCGCTGCCGGCGCTCCCTCGCGAGGAAATCGTTCAGCGCGCCGTGGAAGCGGAAGGTGGCCTCGGTCATCGCCGCCGTTCGCCGTGCTCAAAATCGTTTGCCCGCCTCAGTTCCAGCGGCCGGCGACCCCGCCGACGCTGTAGCGGCCCGCGCCCTGCAGCAGCAGCACGATCGCCGCGACGAAGTACATCGCCTGCAGTTCCAGCGCCCAGCCGCCGGTGTCGGCCAGCGTGAAGAACTGCTTGGTATGCACCAGCAACACTGCGACGACCATGTTGACGGCGATGATCAGCGCCGCCAGCCGGGTCCAGACGCCGAACAGGATCAGCAGCGGCGCGATCACCTCGCCGACGTAGACCAGATAGCCGACCGCCGGCGGCAGGCCGGCCTTGGCGACCAGGCCGGTGATGGGGCCGATGCCGCCCATGATCTTGGAAATCCCGTGAAACAGCAGCAGGAGCGCCAGCACGACGCGCAGGACGAGCTTGCCGAGATCGTCGGACGGAGCGGTGGGAAGGGTGGCGGTGCGGGCGGTCGGCATCGGATTCTCCTGGTGGCCGTGAGGGTTTTTCGGATGTAGAGATTGCAAGGATGACAAAGTTCACGCGGCCCGGCTAGGCTTGCGAAAACGCGTACACGTCCATCGCCAGCACGCCGTACTCGACGCTCGCGTGCCGCCGTTCGGCGCGCGCGCCGGGGCCGGCCGCGCCCAGAGCGACGAACAACGGCAGCAGGTGTTCCTCGCTCGGATGGTTGTGGGCCGCATGCGGCGCCTTGATGCGGTAGTCGAGCAGGTCGTCGCGCCGGCCTTCGCGCAGCGCGTCGTGGATCCAGTCGCCGAAGCCGGTGACCCAACCGGGCGGCGGCGCCTCGAGGTCCGGGCGGCGCAGCTCGCCAAGGTTATGGGTCAGCGAACCGGAACCGAGCACCAGCACGCCCTCGTCGCGCAGCGGCGCCAGCGCCGCGCCGAGCGCCGCGTGGTAAGCCGGCGTGCCGCCGCGCACCAGCGACAGTTGCACCACCGGCACGTCGGCCGCCGGATACATCAGCCGCAGCGGCACCCAGGCGCCGTGGTCGAGGCCGCGGTCGGGGCTGCGCAGCACCGTCTGCCCGCTTGCCTCGAGCAGACCAGCGACGCGCCGGGCGACTTCGGGCGCGCCGGGCGCCGGATACTCGATCGCGTACAGCGCGGGCGGGAAGCCGCCGAAGTCGTGGATGGTCTCGGGATGCGCGGCCAGGCTGACGGCCGGCGCGCCGTTCGTTTCCCAATGCGCCGACACCGCCAACACCGCTTTCGGCCGCGGCAGCGACGCGCCCAGTTCCTGCAGGAAGCGGCGGGCGGGACTGTCCTGCACGGCCAGCATCGGCGAGCCGTGCGAGACGAACAGGGTGGGCAGGCGGTTGGCGGAGAAGGTAGAGGTGAATGATGCGGTCATGGCGTGTTCCCGATGTCGGCGGCCGCGAGCGGAGCGGCACGGTTGTTCTCACTATATTCATCCAGCATCGGTTGTTAAACCCCGATCGATTGATTACATTGGTTCTTTTTGGTTGACAATCGAAACGATGGACATCGTCGGCGCCATGCGGGTTTTCGTTGCGGTCGTGGAAACGGGAAGCTTCGCCGCAGCGGCGGCGCGTCTGGACATGTCGCGCGCAATGGCGTCCAAGCAGGTCGCGGCGCTCGAAGACCATCTGGGCGCGCGGTTGCTGAACCGCACCACGCGCCGCCTGAGCCTGACCGAGTCCGGCGCGACCTTCCACGAGCGCAGCGTGCAGATCCTGGCCGACCTCGCCGAAGCCGAGCAGATCGCCGGCCGTTCCGCCGCGGCGCCGCGCGGCGTGCTGAAGCTCACCGTGCCGCTCGCCTACGGTCTGCATTGCCTCGGTCCGGTGCTGGCCGATTACGCGGCGCGCTACCCGCAGGTCCGGCTGGACGTCTCGCTGAGCGACCGCAAGGCGGAGTTGGTGGAGGAAGGTTTCGACCTGGCGATCCGGATCGGCGCGTTGCCCGAATCCGGTCTCGTGGCGCGCCGCCTGGGCGCGACCCGCAGCATCGTCTGCGCGTCGCCGGCCTATCTGGCGCGTCACGGCCTGCCGTCGGCGCCCGAGGAGTTGGCCCGTCACGCCTGCCTCGGCTACGCGCTGGCGAGCACCGGGGACGAGTGGCGGCTGGAGGGGACTTCCGGCCGGGTCGCGGTCCGCTGCGCCGGACCGATCCGCGCCGACAACGGCGACATGCTGCGGCTGGCCGCGCTATCGGGAGCGGGACTTATCCTGCAGCCGGAATTCATCGTGGCCGGCGACCTCGCCGCCGGCAGGCTGGTCCGGGTGTTGCCGGACTGGACGTCGGCCGAACTCGGCATCCACGCGCTCTACCCGAGCCGCAGGCATCTGTCGGCAAAGGTACGCACCTTCATCGATTTCGTCGGCGAGCAGCTGGCGGATTCCGTCGCGGAGACGACGGAAAAATCGTAAAACGGGAAGGGGGAGAAAAAGGGAGAGAATGCGCGGCGGCCGCGGATGCGGCGAAGGAAAGGAAGGCCGCCGTCCGGAGTCGGTCCGGCGGCCTTGTCGCCGATCAGCGGTTTGCGATGTACATCGTGATTTCGAAGCCCCAGCGCATGTCGACGGCCTGCGGTTTTTCCCAGCTCATGTCAATCTCCTC
>JBQCGO010000091.1:0-4020 GCA_051955575.1 Burkholderiaceae bacterium | reverse complement strand
GCAGCGCCTTGCGCCATTCGGCCTTCTCGGCGTCGGTCAGCGTGTAGACGGTGGTCTTGCCGGTCTTGCGCACCGCGTCCATCGCCTTGTCGTTTTCCTGCTGCGCGATCGCGTTGCCGTACTTGGTGGCGTCCTTCATCGCCTGCTCCAGCTCGCCGCGGATGTCCGCCGGCAGGCCGTCCCAGAACTTCTTGTTGACGATCACCGCGTAGCCCAGGTAGCCGTGGTTCGAGATCGTCACGTCGGACTGCACCTCGTTCATCTTCTGGGTGTACAGGTTCGACGGCGGATTCTCGGTACCGTCGACCACGCCGGTCTGCAGCGCCTGGTAGACCTCGGAGAAGGCCATCACCTGCGGGTTCGCGCCGAGCGCGCGCATCTGCGCATCCAGCACCTTGGACGACTGGATCCGCATCTTCAGGCCCTTGAAGTCGGCCGGGTGGTGCAGCGGCTTGTTGGCCGACATGACCTTGAAGCCGTTATCCCAGTAGGCCAGGCCTTCGATGCCCTTGGATTCGAGCTTCTGGAACAGCTGCTTGCCGATCGGGCCTTCGGTCACGCGGTACAGCACTTCCTTGCTCGGGAAGATGTACGGCAGGTCGAACAGCTCGAATTCCTTCACGCCCAGCGGACCGAACTTGGCCAGCGACGGCGCCAGCATCTGGACCGCGCCGAGCTGCAGCGCTTCCATTTCTTCCTTGTCCTTGTACAGCGTGCTGTTCGGATACACTTCCACCTTGACGCGGCCGTGGGTCATCTTGTCGGCGAGTTCCGCGAAACGGTCAGCCGCCTTTCCCTTCGGAGTGTCCCTCGCCACCACGTGGCTGAACTTGATGATGATCGGCGATTGCGCGAACGCGCTGGAGCCGAAAGCGGCGGTGGCGGCGAGCGCCACGAGCAGGGCTTTTAACTTCATGATGTCTCCTGTCGGATGAGGGAGGAACTGCATTCGGTTTCGCCCGATCCGCCATTGGCGGCAGGGCCGGGCGAAGTGAGTGCGCATTGTCTGCAATGCACTTTGCCGTCACAACTGTGGAAAACCACAATCCGATTGCCGCCGCTCGACCGCTTCCGCTTCCCTACCCACCCCCGCATCGACTCTCATGACGCCGGCGAAGACACTCAGCCAGATCCCGTTGTTTCCCCGCGCCCGCCGCAGCGGCTGGCGCTGGCTGCTGCCGGTGCTGCTGGTGCTGCTGTTCCTGTCGATCCTGATCTGGCTGCCGTGGCAGGCGCAAAGGATGGAAGTCAACGATCGCCAGGAACAGATGATCGCCGACACCCTCTGGGTCGAACAGGCGATCCGTTTCCAGATGGCGCGCGACGAGGAAAGCATCGACCTGATCAGCAACGACATCGAGTCCGGCAAGCTCGACCCGCGCGGCTTCCGCAATCGCGCCGAGGCGCTGCTGCGCAACAATCACGAACTGTTCCGGATCGTCTGGCTCGGCCCGGACGACCGGCAGGTCGCCTCGACCGACAGTACGCCGATCTCGCTGGCCGCCCTGTCGGCGCGTTCGCGGCTGGCCGCCGCGCATACCCGCGAGACGCATAGCCCGGCCTACGCGCATCCGGCGCCGGCGGTCGGCGACGCCGGCCCGATGGCGCTCGATTACCACGTGCCGATGTACGACGACGGTCGCTTCATCGGCAGTCTGGTGGCGACCTACTGGATGTCGACCATCCTCGACGACATGGTGCCGTGGTGGTTCGCCCAGGACAACGAGATCGCGTTTACCGACACCGACGAAAAGGTGGTCGCGCGCCGCGCCTCCGGCGGGCCCGGCCACGGCGTCTACACCTACCAGCGCGACCTCGACCTGCCCGGCGCGACACTGACGCTGCGCACCAACAGCGTCAAGAGCGCGCCGAACATGCTGCCGAACCTTTTGGTCGGCTCGGTGATCCTGCTTTCGCTCGGCTTGGTCTGGAGCCTGTGGGCGCTGTGGCGCGACATCGAGCGCCGGCTGACCGCCGAGGGCGCGCTACGGCAGCAGGTGTCGTTCCGCACCGCGATGGAAAACTCGCTGGTGACCGGCTTGCGCGCGCGCGACCTCGACGGCCGCATCACCTACGTCAATCCGGCGTTCTGCGAAATGGTCGGCATCCCGGCAGAAGAGCTGGTCGGCAAGGTGCCGCCGATGCCGTACTGGGCGCCGGAAGCGATGGACGAATACCAGGAAAGGTTTTCGCAAGTGCTGGCGGGTGCCGCCACGCCGCAGTTCGAGACCGTTTTCCAGCGCCGCGACGGCGAGCGCTTCCCGGTGCTGGTGTTCGAATCGCCGCTGGTCGACGACAGCGGCCGGCAGACCGGCTGGATGGGATCGATCCTCGACATCTCGGATCGCAAGCGGATCGAGAACCTGAGCCGGGTGCAGCAGGAAAAACTGCAGGGCAGCGCCCGCCTGGCCAGCATGGGCGAGATCGCCTCGACGCTGGCGCACGAGCTGAACCAGCCGCTGGCCGCGATTTCCAGCTACACCACCGGCGCGATCAACCTGATGGAGCGCGGCGGTATCGACCCGGCCCTGCTCAAGCCCGCGCTGGAAAAGGCCAACATGCAGGCCCAGCGCGCCGGCCAGATCATCCGCAGCGTCCACGAGTTCGTGAAGAAGCGCGAGCCGGCGCGCGAGCCGGTCGACATTCCGGCGGTGATCGACAGCATCGTGCCGCTGATGGAATTGCAGGCGCGCCAGTGGTTCGTGGTGATCCACACCAGCTACGCGCCGCGCCTGCCGGCGGTGTCGGCCGACCGCGTGATGCTGGAGCAGGTGCTGCTGAATTTGACGCGCAACGCGATCGAGGCGATGCAGCACGTCGCGCCCGAGCGCCGCATCCTGCGCATCGCGGTGCGGCCGGAAGAAAAGCAGGCGGGGCAGCAGAACGTCGAGGTGCAGGTGATCGACCAGGGTCACGGCATCCCGACCGAAGTCGCCGAGCGGCTGTTCTCGCCATTCTTCTCCACCAAGGCCGAAGGCATGGGCATGGGTCTGAACATCTGCCGCACCGCGATCGAGTTGCACGGCGGCACGCTCAGCCACTTGCGCAATCCGACCGGCGGTACAATCTTCCGCTTTTCGCTGCCCGCCTTCGCCGGCGAATGACACCGTCCGTATCTCCGCCCGATCCCGATGGAGCGAACCGATGCTGCACATCATCGACGATGAAGAAGTGATCCGCGATTCGCTGGTGTGGCTGGCCGCGTCGCGGGCAATTCCGTCGAAAGCCTACGACAGCGGCGCCGCCTTCCTCGCCGCGGTGGACGCGATGCGCGACTTCGACGAGCAGGGCGACTGCCTGCTGCTCGACGTGCGCATGCCCGACATCAACGGCGTTGCGCTGTTCGACACGCTGGCCGCGCGCGGCCTGACGCAGCGGTTGCCGGTGATCTTCCTGACCGGCCACGGCGACGTGCCGATGGCGGTGGCGACGTTGAAGAGCGGCGCCTTCGACTTCTTCGAGAAACCGTTCAACGACAACAAACTGATGGACCGGGTGCAGGAAGCGCTGGCCGCCTCGCGCAGCGCAGGCGTGCAGGCAGCGGTGCGCGCGCGGCTGGAGACGCTGTCGGTGCGGGAACGCGAAGTGCTCGACCTGATTTTGGCCGGCAAGATGAACAAGGTGATCGCCGACGATCTCGGCATCAGCATGCGCACGGTCGAGGTCCACCGCGCGCACATCTTCGACAAGATGCGGGTGAAGACCGCGCTGGAACTGGCGCAGCTACTGAAGTAGCAGCCGACCGGCGTCTGGCCGAATCCGCTGCCGACCGTTCTCACCGACACGTGCCGCATCGCCGGACGCTGCCCGATCCGGGGCTGCACACCGCCAGTCCGGCAAATCCTTCGCCATCATTCCTTGTTGCAAAACGCCCGGCAGGGGAAAATAGCGGCTTTGCCCGCTTTTTCCGCATGCAGATCGCTTCCATCCTCGTTCCCGACTTCACGATGATTCTCATCGGCTTCATCCTCATCCGCATCACGGATTGGGGCGACGCCTTCTGGGTCGGACTGGAAAAAC
>JBQCGO010000090.1:0-6252 GCA_051955575.1 Burkholderiaceae bacterium | reverse complement strand
CGGCTGTGGGTCGCCTCGACCGACTACTCGGGCGAGCTTTCGATCTCCGACGAGATCCTGAAGCGCGTGACCGAGGCTTACCGTCGCATCCGCAACACGCTGCGCTTCCTGCTGGCGAACACGTCGGACTTCGATCCGGCCAAGGATGCGGTGCCGGTCGCCGAGCTGGTCGAGATCGACCGCTATGCGATCGCCAACATGGCCGCGCTGCAGGAGGAAATCGTCCGGCATTTCGAGACGTTCGAATTCCACCCGGTGGTCGCCAAGCTGCAGATGTATTGCTCCGAAGACCTGGGCGGCTTCTACCTCGACATCCTAAAGGACCGGCTCTACACCACCGGCGCCGATTCGCGCGCGCGCCGCTCGGCGCAGACCGCGCTGTGGCACATCACCCAGGCGCTGCTGCGGCTGATGGCACCGATCCTGTCATTCACGATCGAGGAAGCATGGGCAGTGTTCTCGTCGCCGCAGGCGTATGCCGACAGCGGCGAGACCATCTTCACCCAGACCTGGGCGGCGCTGCCCGCCATCTCCGGCGCCGGTCCGCTGCGCGACAAGTACGCGCTGCTGCGCGCGATCCGCGGCGACGTGATGAAGCGGCTGGAGGAAGTGCGGATCGAAGGCCGGATCGGCTCGTCGCTGCAGGCGCTGCTCGAGCTGCGCATGTCGGGCGAGCGCTACGCCGCGCTGCACAGCCTGGACGGCGACCTGCGCTTCCTGTTCATCACTTCCGGCGTCACGCTGACCGAGGTCGCGCGTGCCGAGGAGGAAGCGATCGTCGTCACGCCGTCGACCGACCCGAAGTGCGAGCGCTGCTGGCATTACCGGGCGGACGTCGGCTGCGATCCGGCGCATACGGAGATCTGCGGACGCTGCGTCGCCAACCTGTTCGGCGCCGGCGAGCCGCGCCGGTTCGCGTAACCCGCGACACTGCGCTGCAGAGAAGCGGCGGCCGTTGCGCCGCCGCTTCCGCAAAACGGCCGGATGTGAAACCATGCGGCCTGCGCACCGGCGCGCATCCATCCTCTGCTCCGACACATGCCCAACAAGAACCACTTTTCCTCTTCGTCGTCCGGCCGCGGCCTCGGTCCGTGGCTCGGCATCGCGCTGATCGTGATCCTGCTCGACCAGATCACCAAGATCACGATGACGCGCCTGTTCGCCTACGGCGATTCGCATCCGGTCACCTCGTTCTTCAACCTCGTGCTGGCCTACAACCGGGGCGCGGCGTTCAGCTTTCTCGCGACCGGCTCGGGCTGGCAGCGCTACGCGTTCACCGCGGTCGGCATCGCGGCCGCGGCGTTCATGGTGTATCTTCTGCGGCGCAATGCCGGCCAGCGACTGTTCTGCTGGGCGCTGGCGCTGATGCTGGGCGGCGCGCTCGGCAACGTGATCGACCGCCTGCTGTACGGCCACGTGATCGACTTCCTCGATTTCCACGCCGGCGGCTGGCACTGGCCGGCGTTCAACGTCGCCGACAGCGCGATCTGCATCGGCGCCGCCTGCTTCGTGCTCGACGAACTGCGGCGGGTCAACCGATAGCCTGCACGACCAAGGAAACGGCATGGACCTCTCCGGCAAGACGATCCTCCTGGGCCTGACCGGCGGCATCGCCTGCTACAAGGCAGCCGAACTGGCGCGCGCGCTGGTGAAGGAAGGTGCGGCGGTGCAGGTCGTCATGACCCAGGCGGCGACGCAGTTCATCACCCCGGTGACGATTCAGGCGCTGACCGGCCGGCCGGTGCACGTCGACCAGTGGGACGCGCGCATCCCGAACAACATGCCGCACATCGACCTGACGCGCGGCGCCGATGCGATCGTGATCGCGCCGTGCTCCGCGGATTTCCTGTTCAAGCTCGCGCACGGCGCCTGCGACGACCTGCTCTCCACGCTCTGCCTCGCACGTCCCGCGTCGCTGCCGCTGCTGGTCGCGCCGGCGATGAACGTCGAGATGTGGCAGAACCCGGCCACGCAGCGCAACGCCGCGCGGCTGCGCGACGACGGCATCGCGCTGCTCGGCCCCGCCGCCGGCGAGCAGGCCTGCGGCGAGACCGGCCTCGGCCGGATGCTGGAGCCGGCGGAACTGGTCGAGGACATCGTCGCCGCGCTGCGGCCGAAGCCGCTCGCCGGCCGGCGCGTGCTGATGACCGCCGGGCCGACCTTCGAGCCGATCGACCCGGTGCGCGGCATCACCAACCTCTCGTCCGGCAAGATGGGCTACGCGATCGCCCGCGCCGCGCGCGAAGCCGGCGCCGACGTGACGATGATCTCCGGCCCGACCGCGCTCGCGGCGCCGCGCGGCGTGCGGCGCATCGAGGTCCGCACCGCGCGAGAGATGGCCGACGCGGTGCTCGCCCAACTCGGCCAATTCGCTGCATCCGGCGGCTGCGACGTCTTCATCGGCGTGGCGGCGGTGGCCGACTGGCGCGTGGCCAATGCCAGCGCGGCCAAGCTGAAAAAGACCGGCAACGGCGCGATGCCGCCGCTGGCCTTCGAGCAGAATCCCGACATCCTGGCCGCGGTCGCCGCGCTGCCCGACGCGCCGTACTGCGTCGGCTTCGCCGCCGAGTCCGGCGACCTGATCGCCGAGGGCGAAGCCAAGCGCCGCCGCAAGAACGTTCCGCTGCTGGTCGGCAACATCGCCCACCGCACCTTCGGCCGCGACGACAACGAACTCGTGCTGTTCGACGAACACGGCCACCGCGCGCTGCCGCCCGGCGACAAGCTGACGCTGGCCCGCCTGCTGGTCGACGAGATCGCGCGCCAGATCGCGCGTCGTTTCCCGCCCCGCTCCGCCGCACTGCATACCAACGCATGAAAACCATCGACCTCAGGATTCTTGACGACCGCCTTCGCACGCAGTTGCCCGCCTACGCCACGCCCGGCAGCGCCGGGCTCGATCTGCGCGCCTGCCTCGACGCGCCGCTGACGCTGGAACCGGGCGACACCAAACTGGTGCCGACCGGCCTCGCGATCCACCTGGCCGATCCGGGCCTGGCCGCGATGATCCTGCCGCGCAGCGGCCTCGGCCACAAGCACGGCATCGTGCTCGGCAACCTGGTCGGGCTGATCGATTCCGACTACCAGGGCGAGCTGATGGTCTCGACCTGGAATCGCGGCCGGGACGCGTTCACGCTGCAGCCGCTCGACCGCCTCGCGCAACTGGTGATCGTGCCGGTGCTGCAGGTCGACTTCAACGTGGTCGACGCGTTCGGCGCCAGCGAACGCGGCGCCGGCGGCTTCGGCAGTACCGGCAAAAATTGATACGACGTCCCGACGTCGGAGCACGGGGCGGCGCGCTTCCTCCCGCTTCGACGGCAAGGCATTCAACGGAGAGACAGGGATGACCCACCGTACCACCCCGGAAACATCAATTCGTTCAACGCGCATGCGTGCGGCGCGCCACGCGCTCTGGCTGCCGATCGCGCTGCTCACCGCCTGCGCCACGCAGGCGCCGATCTCGCAGCCGGCGCAGGAGCCGGTTCTGCAAACCGCCCAAAGCGCTCCAGCATCCCCCGAAACCACGGCGCCGGCACCGCGCGCGGAATCGCCGGCGGAAACGGCACTGCGCATGCTCGCCGCCGATCAGGACCGGCTGTATCGCGTCGCCGCGCCGCTGCTGGTGAAAAACGCCGACCTGTGCAAGTCCGACGCGCGCAACCTGCTCGGGTTCACCGCCAAGACCCGGTTTTCGTACTCGGCCGATTTCGTCGAGGCGGCGCAGAGCGTGCTGGGCCTCGAAGACCGGCTGAAGATCACCGGCGTGCTGCCCGACAGCGGCGCCGCCCGGGCCGGCGTGACCGTCGGCGATTTCCTGGTATCCGTCGAGAACAAGCCGATGCCGAAGGGACCGGGTTCCGAACGAGAGGCGGCCGTGATCCTCGGCCCGCTGGTTGCGACGCGCCCTGCCCTCAGGCTCGGACTGATCCACGACGGCAAGCTGCGGCAGGTCAATGTTCCCCTCACCCGCGCCTGCGCCTTCGGCATCGAACTCGGCAATGCCGACCATGTCAACAGCTACGCGGACGGCCGCCGGATACTCATCACGCGCGGCATGCTGAACTTCGTGCGCAACGACAACGAGTTGGCTTACGTGATTGCGCGCGAAATGGCGCAAAGCGTGCTCGGCCATGCGCGGCAGCAGCGGATGACGGCGACGATCGACAGCGTGGTCGACAATCTGATCCGCATGCACCCGGACCTCTCGACGATGTCCGGCACCGCGGGCATCCGCGCCTACCCGGAGGAAATGGACGTGGCTGCCGACAGGCTGGGTCTGTACATGGCAGCCCGCGGCGGCTATCCGGTCGACGGCGCCGCCGCCTTCTGGCAACGGCTGGCCGGCGCCTATCCCGCCACGGTACAGAACGGCTACACCGCGATCCATCCGGCGACCGCGGGCCGCATCGCCGCGATCCAGCAGACGGCCTCCGCGATCAAGACGAAGCAGGCGGAACACAAGCCGTTGACGCCCTGAGAGTCTGTTCAGTATTTTTCCGGCCGCGACGTCGGGCGACGCCGCTTTCCGCCCATGAAAAAAAGCCCGAACCACATCGCGGTCCGGGCTTTTCTTTTATTGCGGACGAGCCGGCGTCAGTCCACTTCGACGGCTTCCTGCGGCGCCGCCGGCGGCGCCGGATCGCCCTCGACGAACTCCAGCTTGATCTCGTCCTTGTCGTCCATGCCGACCGTGACGCGACCGCCGTTGACCAGCCTGCCGAACAGCAGTTCGTCGGCCAGCGCCTTGCGGATCATGTCCTGGATCAACCGTGCCATCGGCCGCGCGCCCATCAGCGGGTCGAAGCCCTTGTGCGCGAGGAACTTGCGCAAGTCGTCGGTGAAGACCGCCTCGACCTTCTTCTCATGCAGCTGCTCTTCCAGCTGCATCAGGAATTTGTCGACCACGCGCAGGATGATGTCCTCGTCCAGCGGGCGGAAGCTGATGATCGCGTCGAGCCGGTTGCGGAACTCGGGCGTGAACATCCGCTTGATGTCGGCCATCTCGTCGCCGGCCTCCTTCTTGTCGGTGAAGCCGATCGACCGCTTCTGCAGGCTCTCGGCGCCCGCGTTCGTCGTCATGATGATGATGACGTTGCGGAAATCCGCCTTGCGGCCGTTGTTGTCTGTCAGCGTGCCGTGGTCCATCACCTGCAGCAGGATGTTGAACACGTCCGGATGCGCCTTCTCGATCTCGTCCAGCAGCAGCACCGCGTGCGGCTTCTTGGTGATCGCCTCGGTCAGCAGGCCGCCCTGGTCGAAGCCGACGTAGCCCGGCGGCGCGCCGATCAGGCGGGACACCGCGTGCCGCTCCATGTACTCCGACATGTCGAAGCGGATCAGCTCGATGCCGAGGATGAATGCCAGCTGCTTGGCCACCTCGGTCTTGCCGACGCCGGTCGGGCCGGAGAACAGGAACGAGCCGATCGGCTTGTCGGTCTTGCCGAGGCCGGCGCGTGACATCTTGATCGCCGATGCCATCGCCTCGATCGCCGGGTCCTGGCCGAACACCACGTTCTTCAGGTCGCGATCGATGGTCTGCAGCTTGGTGCGGTCGTCCTGGTTGACCGACTGCGGCGGGATGCGCGCGATCTTCGAGATGATGTCCTCGATGTCGCTCTTGCCGATGGTCTTCTTCTGCTTCGACTTCGGCAGGATGCGCTGCGCCGCGCCGGCTTCGTCGATCACGTCGATCGCCTTGTCAGGCAGGTGGCGGTCATTGATGAAGCGCGCGGCGAGTTCGGCCGCCGAGGTCAGCGCCGATGCCGAGTACTTCACGCCGTGGTGCTCCTCGAAGCGCGACTTCAGGCCGCGCAGGATCTGCACCGTCTGCTCGACGGTCGGCTCGTTGACGTCGATCTTCTGGAAGCGCCGCGACAGCGCGTGGTCCTTCTCGAACACGCCGCGGAACTCGGTGAAGGTGGTCGCGCCGATGCACTTGAGCTGGCCGTTGGCGAGCGCCGGCTTGAGCAGGTTCGATGCGTCCAGCGTGCCGCCCGATGCCGAACCGGCGCCGATGATCGTGTGGATCTCGTCGATGAAGAGGATCGAGCCCGGCTGCTTCTCGAGCGCGCGCAGCACCGCCTTCATGCGGTTCTCGAAGTCGCCTCGGTACTTCGTGCCGGCGAGCAGCGCGCCCATGTCGAGCGCGTACACCGTCGAGGTCTTGATGGCCTCGGGTACCAGGCCCTGGGTGATCTTCTGAGCGAGCCCTTCCACGATGGCCGTCTTGCCGACGCCCGCGTCGCCGATGAG